>JAYVDE010000422.1:0-4393 GCA_043749575.1 Burkholderiaceae bacterium
TTTCGGCGAATCGAACAGTGTGTTTTCGCCGCTGGTGGGAGGCACCACGGCCGCCGACCTCAAGACCGGCCGCGTCGCCCGCCTGACCGACCCGGCCTATCCCGCGCGTACCACCTTGATGAAGCTGGCCACGCTGTCAACGCTGTGGGACTACATCAACCGCGCGATGCCCTGGAACGCACCCAAGTCGCTGCAGCCCGATGAGGTCTACGCGGTCACCGCCTTCATGTTGAACCTGGGCGGTGTGCTGCCCGACCTCTTCGTGCTGTCGGACAAGACCATGGCCGAGGCGCAGGCCCGCCTGCCCAACCGCGACGGCATGACCCTGGGCCACGCGATGTGGCCGGGCAAGGGGCTGACCACGACCAAGGCGCCCGACGTCAAGGCCGTGGCCTGCATGAAGGGCTGCGCCGCCGAGCCCCAGGTGGCATCGCTGTTGCCCGACTTCGCCCGCAACAACCATGGCAACCTGGCTGAGCAGAACCGACTGGTCGGCGCGCAGATCGGCGTCGACACCACCCGGCCGGCCGGTGCCGCACCAGTGAAACCCACGGTGGTGGCCGCAGCGCCACCGACCGTCGACGCTGGCGCTGCGGTCGCCGCCGTCCAGGCGCTGCTGGCCCAGCACAGTTGCACGGCCTGCCACGCGGCCGACAGCAAGCGGGTCGGCCCGAGCTTCAAGGACATCAGCGCCAAGCACGGCGCCCGCGCCGATGCGCAGGCCTATCTGGCCGACAAGATCAAGTCGGGCGGTGGCGGCGTGTGGGGGCCCATGCCGATGCCGCCGCAAACGCTGAGCGAAGAAGAGGCAAAGGTCATCGCCCACTGGCTGACCAACGGTGCCCGAAAATGATGTTGTTCCGATCTCATCCCCGTTTCCTGTGTCAACCGCTTGCCCTTTGTGAAGGAGATCCCCACCATGCCATCCCGTCGTGACATGCTCAAGCGCAGTGCAGGTGTTGCCAGCCTGCTGGCTGGCCTCGGCCTGTTGCCCCAGGCCGCCCAGGCGGCCTACGCTAGCGCCGCTTTCGAAGCCAAGACCATGGCCGAACTGGTCAAGGCGCTGGGCATCGCCGCCCCCACCGAAAGCAAGGACGTCAGCCTCCAGGGCCCCGACATCGCCGAGAACGGCGCCGTCGTGCCGGTCAGCTGCGCCACCACGCTGCCGGGGGTCAAGCGCCTGCTGATCCTGGTCGAGAAGAACCCCAGCCTGATGTGCGCGATGTTCGACGTGACCGATGCGGTCGAGGCCGCGTTTTCCACCCGCGTGAAGATGGGCCAGTCGTCCAAGGTGGTGGCGGTGGCGCTGATGGCCGACGGCAAGGTGCTGTTCGCCCAGAAGGAAATCAAGGTCACGCTCGGCGGCTGTGGCGGTTGAGACCAGCCCCAGCCCCCTCCCACCCCATTGAAGGAGCAAGAACATGGCAGACCCGATGCGCATTCGCGCCCAGGCCGCAGGTGACAAAACCACCGTGCGCGTGCTGATGAGCCACGAGATGGAAACCGGCCAGCGCAAGGATGCCGCCGGCAAGGTGATCCCGGCCTGGTTCATCCAGGAAGTCAGCGCCAGCCACAACGGCAAGCCGGTGATGACCGCCCAATGGGGCCCGGCCATCGCCAAGAACCCGTTCCTGCAGTTCGTCGTCAAAGGGGCCAAGGCGGGTGACAAGATCGCCGTGACCTGGCTCGACAACAAGGGCGACAAACGCACCGACGAAGCCACTGTCAGCTGACGGGCAACGCCGGCCGTAGTCTGAAGCCCCCACCGCTGGAGACCACCCGATGAAGAGATCCTTGACCCTCTGGGTTGCTGCCCTGGCCTGCGCCGCCAGCCTGGCCGCGCAGGCGCAAAAGTCGGTCACCGACGGCATCGCCGAGTACCGCAAGATGCTGGAAGACGGCAACCCGGCCGAGTTGTTCGAGGCCAAGGGAGAAGGGCTCTGGAACGAGGCGCGCGGCCCGAAGAAGGTCTCGCTGGAGCGCTGCGACCTCGGCCTGGGCGCTGGGGTGGTCAAGGGTGCCTGGGTGCAGATGCCGCGCTGGTTTGCCGACACCCGGCGGGTGCAGGATCTCGAATCGCGGCTGCTGACCTGCATGGAGACCCTGCAGGGCTTCAATGCCGCCGAGATCGCCAAGACCGGTTTCGACAAGGGCGAGCAGGCCACGCTGGCGGCGCTGGCGGCCTGGATCTCGGCCGAGTCGCGCGGCCAGAGGTTCGCGCTGCCGCAAGCCCATGGCGAAGAGCGCCGGGCCTACGAGCTGGGCAAGCGGGCATTCTTCTTCCGCGGCGGGCCGATGGACTTTTCTTGCGCCAGTTGCCACGGTGAAGCCGGCAAGCGCATCCGGCTGCAAGACCTGCCCGACCTCACCAAGAACCCGGGCGACGGCATCGGCTTTGCGGCCTGGCCGGCCTACCGCGTCTCCAGCGGCGAGATGTGGAGCCTGCAGCGCCGGCTCAACGACTGCTACCGCCAGCAGCGCTTCCCTTTCCCCGGTTATGCCTCGGATGTGACGATCGCCCTGGGCGTGTACATGGGCGTCAACGCCAAGGGCGCTGAGGCTATCGCCCCGGCCCTCAAACGCTGACCGACGGAGACACTGCACCATGCACACCCAGCACGTTCTTCTGGCCGCGGCCGCCGCCGGCGCCACGTTGTTGATCGCCGGCTGCGCTGCAATGCCCTCGGCCAGCGACCTGGACGCCCAGGCGCTGGCGATGATCAAGGGCTCTTTCCGCGAGCAAGGCATCGCCAAGCTCGACCGGCTCGAACAAGATCTCGGCCAGAAGGCCTGTTCCAGCGACCAACCGCCGTCCGAGGCCGTGGCCAAGCGGGTTGAGGCCGAAGCGCTCGCCACGATCCAGTGGCCCAGCGGCGGCCAGTACATCGGCGATTGGCGCGAGGGTGAAAAGCTGGCCCAGAACGGCCGCGGCATGACCTGGACCGATGGCAGCGCCGCACCCAGCGCGAACGGTGCGCAGTGCTACAACTGCCACCAGATCGCCAAACACGAGATCAGCTTCGGCACCATCGGCCCCAGCCTGTACCACTACGGCAAGCTGCGGGGCGTGACCAACGTGACCGACCCGGCCAGCGCCGCCATCGTGCAGTACACCTGGGGCAAGCTGTGGAACAGCAAGGCCTACGCGGCCTGCTCGAACATGCCGCGCTTCGGCCATGCCCAGCTGCTGAACGAATCGCAGATCCGCCACCTGATGGCGCTGCTGCTCGACCCGAAGTCGCCGGTCAATCAATGACCCGGCCATGGCCCGCTGGGCTGGGCTTTTTTGCGTCTTTGAATATCAGCCGAGACTGAACCATGAGCCTGAGCAAACGTGATTTCCTGCAGGTGTTGGGCGCCGCCTCGGTGGCCGGCCTGGGCCTGGCCCGCCACGCCGATGCCGATGCGGCCACCGCGCAGGCGGGGCTCTACGACATCGCGCCGTTTGGCAACGTGTCGCTGCTGCACATGACCGACTGCCACGCGCAGTTGAACCCCATCTACTTTCGCGAGCCCAGTGTCAACCTGGGGCTGGCCGGCATGCAGGGCCAGCTGCCGCACCTGGTGGGCGAGCACCTGCTGAAGCGGGCCGGCTTGTCGGCCCACTCGGCGCAGGCCCATGCCTTCACCCACCTGGATTTCGAGACCGCCGCGCGCCGCTACGGCAAGGTGGGGGGCTTTGCCCACCTGGCCACGCTGGTCAAGCAGCTGAAGGCCAGCCGGCCGGGATCGTTGCTGCTCGACGGTGGCGACAGCTGGCAGGGCAGCGCCACCGCCTTGTGGACTGACGCGCAGGACATGGTCGACGCTTGCAAGCTGTTGGGCGTGGACGTGATGACCGGCCACTGGGAGTTCACCTACGGCATGGCGCGGGTGAAGGAGATCGTCGAGCGCGACTTCAAAGGCAAGATCGACTTCATTGCCCAGAACGTCTTGACCAACGACTTCGGCGACCCGGTGTTTGCGCCCTATGTCATCAAGCCGATCAACGGCGTGCCGGTGGCAATCATCGGCCAGGCCTTCCCCTACACGCCGATCGCCAACCCGCGCTACCTGGTCGCCGACTGGAGCTTCGGCATCCAGGAGGAAAACATGCAGGCGATGGTCGACCAAGCCAGTGGCAAGGGTGCGCAGGTGGTGGTGGTGCTGTCGCACAACGGCATGGATGTCGACCTGAAGATGGCCGGCCGGGTGCGCGGCATCGACGCGATCTTCGGTGGCCACACCCATGACGGCGTGCCGCTGGCCATTCCCGTTTCGAATGGCGGCAGCACGGCCGGCGGCAAGACGCTGGTGACCAACGCCGGCAGCAACAGCAAGTTTCTGGGGCTGATGGATTTCGAGGTCAAGGGCGGCCAGGTGGTCGACTTTCGCTACAAGCTGCTGCCGATCT
>JAYVDE010000423.1:0-11529 GCA_043749575.1 Burkholderiaceae bacterium
ACATCGGCCGCGAGTGGATGGCCATCCGCGACATGGACGTGGCCGCCGCCGTCATCGGCATCCGCCCGGTGTATGCCAAGCTCACCGCGTTTGCGGTCAGCAGCTTCATCGTCGGCGTGGCCGGGGCGCTGTGGGGCTTCGTGCACCTGGGCAGCTGGGAGCCGGCCGCCTTCTCGATCGACCGCAGCTTCCAGCTGCTGTTCATGATCATCATCGGCGGCCTGGGCTCGATCATGGGAAGCTTTTTCGGCGCCGCCTTCATCGTCGTGCTGCCGATCTTCCTGAACCAGGCCCTGCCCGCGCTCGGCGCGCTGGTGGGCGTCGCCATCAGCACGGCGACCGTGGCCCATGCCGAGTTGATGGTGTTCGGCGCGCTGATCGTCTTCTTCCTGATCGTCGAGCCGCACGGCCTGGCCCGCTTGTGGTCCATCGGCAAGGAAAAGATGCGGCTGTGGCCGTTTCCCCATTGACCCCCAAACACCGCACCGCCACCCACCCCCGAAGCGCCTGCGGTCCGGCAGAGCCGGTTGCGCGGCGTCTGCTCAGCTTTCCCTTGACCCTCACCCCGCCTGGAGCCCGATATGAAACTTCAACTGATCACACTGACCGCCCTGCTGGCGTCGCTGGCCGCCCCGGTGTCCTGGGCCCAGGACAAGGTCCAGTTCTTTCCCAGCCTGACCGGCCGCACCGGCCCCGTCGCGCCCAACGCCACGCCGTTTGCCAACGGCTACGCCGACTACATGAAGCTGGTCAACCTGCGCGGCGGCATCAACGGCGTCAAGACGCTGGTCGAGGAATGCGAAACCGCCTACGCCACCGACCGCGGCGTCGAGTGCTACGAGCGCCTGAAGGGCAAACACGGCGGCGCCACGGTGTTCCAGCCGCTGTCCACCGGCATCACCTTTGCACTGACCGAAAAGATCCCGGCCGACAAGATCCCGATGATCACCTCGGGCTATGGCCGCAGTGATTCGGCCGACGGCAGCGTGTTCAAGTGGAACTTCCCGCTGATCGGCCACTACTGGGTGGCGGGCGACACGGTGCTGCAGCACATCGCCAAGAAAGAAGGTGGCTGGGACAAGCTCAAGGGCAAGAAGATCGCGGTGGTTTACCACGACAGCCCGTTCGGCAAAGAGCTGCTGCCCATCGTGCAAGAGCGCAGCAAGATGCACGGCTTCGAGCTGCAGTTGCTGCCGGTGCCCGCGCCCGGCGTCGAGCAGAAGGCGATCTGGCTGCAGGTGCGCCAGCAGAAGCCCGACTTCGTCGTCATGCAGACCTGGGGCGTGATGACCGCCACTTCGGTGAAAGAGGCGATTGCCACCGGCTACCCGCGCGAGAAGATGTTCGGCACCTGGTGGAGCGGTGCCGAGCCCGACCTGCGCGACATCGGTGCGGCCGCCAAGGGCTATAGCGCGGTGATGATGCAGCACGGCGCCGAGCCCGAGTCCGCGGTGGTCAAGGAGATCCTGGCCAAGGTGCACGACAAGGGCCAGGGCACCGGCCCCAAGGAAGAAGTCGGCCAGGTGCTGTACATGCGCGGCGTGGTCGGCGCGATGCTGTCCGTCGAAGGCGTGCGGGCGGCGCAAGAGCGTTTCGGCAAGGGCAAGATCATGCTGGGCGACCAGGCGCGCTGGGGCTATGAGAACCTCAACCTGACCCAGGCCAAGCTCGACGCGCTGGGCTTCAAGGGCGTGATGCGGCCGGTCTCCACCAGCTGCTTCGACCACATGGGATCGGCCTGGGCACGGGTGCACACCTGGGACGGTGCCAAGTTCAGCTGGTCGTCTGATTGGCTGCAAGCCGATGACCAGCTGATCAAGCCGTTGGTCAAGGCATCGGCCGAGAAGTACGCCGCCGAGAAAAAGCTGACCCGCCGCGAATCGGCGGACTGCCAGTCATAACCCACTCCCGTAGCGGCTTCGCCGCTCCCCCTCAAGGGGGCCACGCCAGCGGCCCGGCAGAGCCGGTTCCGCGGCGTGTACTTGGTTTCCCAAGCCCGCACCGAGGCACCCCATGAGTACAGCGCCGCTCCTCAGCGTCAACGGCATCGAGGTCATCTACAACCACGTGATCCTGGTGCTCAAGGGCGTTTCGCTCGAAGTGCCCGAAGGCAAGGTGGTGGCCTTACTGGGCGGCAACGGCGCCGGCAAGACCACCACCCTGCGCGCCGTCAGCAACTTGCTGGCCGGCGAGCGCGGCGAGGTGACCAAGGGCTCGATCTCGTTGCGCGGCGAGCGCATCGACCGGCTCAGCACCTCGGACATGGTCAACCGCGGCGTGATCCAGGTGATGGAAGGCCGGCATTGCTTTGCCCACCTCACCATCGAGGACAACCTGATGACCGGCGCCTACACCCGGCGCGACGGCAAGGCCGGCGTGGCGGCCACGCTTGAGAAGGTCTACAACTATTTTCCGCGGCTCAAGACCCGGCGCAGCAGCCTGGCGGCCTACACCTCGGGCGGTGAGCAGCAGATGTGCGCCATCGGCCGCGCGCTGATGGCCAACCCCAAGATGGTGCTGCTCGACGAGCCCAGCATGGGCCTGGCGCCGCAAATCGTCGAAGAAGTGTTCGAGATCGTCAAAGACCTGAACACCCGGGAGCAGGTCACCTTTCTGCTGGCCGAGCAGAACACCAACATCGCGCTCCGCTATGCCGACTACGGCTACATCCTGGAGAACGGCCGCATCGTGATGGACGGCGTCGCCAAGGCCTTGCGCGAAAACGAGGACGTGAAGGAGTTCTACCTGGGCATGGGCGGCGGCGACCGTAAAAGCTTCAAGGACGTCAAGAGCTACAAGCGTCGCAAACGCTGGCTGGCTTGACCCACCCCCCGACGCGATTCGCGCGCCCGCTTGGAGGCCAGCGCTGGCGGCCCGGCAAAGCCCGATCCGCGGTGAAGGTGATCAATGGAACAAGGCGCCGCGCTTGAATGAGGCGATTTCTACATGTCTGAAGACCGTGACTTTGCCCCGCCAGCCTTCAAGCCCGAAGAAGCGCTGCACAAGCTCAAGCGTGACTTGCGCGAGCTGGGCCTGACCGAACGCGAAGGCCGTTTCGAGCGGCGCGGCAGCCTGATCGCCCGGGCCGTGGTGGACGGCGCCGTGCTGCGCGCCGCGCGGGTGAAACAGCCGTCGCGCAGCAGCCCCGAATGGTTGGACAAGCCGCTGCGCAGCAGCGCCGACCTGCGCGACTTCGTCGCCGATCTCAAGCAACAACTGGCGCATTGGAGCGACCGTGATGACTGACTTCTACGACACGCTGGAACAGCGTGACCCTGCGGCGCGCGAAGCCGCGCTGCTGGCCGCGCTGCCCGGCCACATCAGCCATGCCCAGCGCGCCACCAGCGCCTTTGGCGACAGCCTGAACAGCGTGGACGCGGCGGCCATCACCAGCCGCGCGGCGCTGGCCCGCCTGCCGGTGGTGCGCAAGCACGAGCTGCTGAAGCGCCAGCTGGCCCTGCGCGCACAAGACCCGTTCGGCGGCTTCTCGGCCATCGGCTGGCGCGGACTGCGGGCCGGCCAGGGTGCCAAACGTGTGTTCCAGTCGCCGGGCGCGATCTACGAACCCGAAGGCCATGCCGCCGACTACTGGCGCATGGCGCGCGCCATCTTCGCGGCCGGCTTTCGCGACGGCGACTTGGCGCACTGCAGCTTCAGCTACCACCTGACCCCCGCCGGCGCCATGATGGAGAGCGGCGCCCACGCGGTGGGCTGCACCACCTTTGCCGGCGGCATCGGCAACACCGAGCTGCAGTTGCAGGCAATGAGCGAGCTGCGGCCGCACGGCTACATTGGCACGCCCAGCTTCCTGAAGATCCTGGTCGAGAAGGCGGCCGAGTCCGGGTGTGACATCCGCAGCCTGCGCAAGGCCTCGGTGGGCGGCGAGGCCTTTCCGCCCAGCCTGCGCGACTGGCTTGCCGAGCGCGGCGTGGCGGCCTACCAGAGCTACGGCACGGCCGATTGCGGCCTGATCGCCTACGAGACCGCGGCACGAGAGGGCCTGGTGCTCGACGAGGGCGTGGTGCTGGAAATCGTGCGCCCCGGCACCGGCGATCCGCTGCCCGACGGCGAGGTCGGCGAGGTGGTGGTCACCGTGCTGAACCCCGACTACCCGCTGCTGCGCTTCGGCACCGGCGACCTGTCGGCCGTGCTAGACGGCAGCTGCCCCACCGGCCGCAGCAACACCCGCATCAAAGGCTGGATGGGCCGCGCCGACCAAACCACCAAGGTACGCGGCATGTTCGTGCACCCCGGCCAGGTGGCCGAGGTGGCGCGCCGCCACCCCGAGATCGTCAAGGCGCGGCTGGTCGTCGAGGGCGAGATGGCCAACGACCGCATGACCTTGAAAGTGGCTGTGGCCAATGCCCCCGAAGGCCTGGCCGCCGCCGTGGCCGTCAGCGTACGCGACGTGACCAAGCTGCGGGCCGAGGTGCAGGTGGTCGCCCCTGGCAGTTTGCCCAATGATGGCAAGGTGATCGAGGACACCCGCAGTTACAGCTGACGCCGGCCGCGTCGTAGGTAGTTTCCGAAGCGTGCAGCCGCTGCCATGACCCTAGCATTCGAGCACTGCAACCTGCCTTCCCCCGGAGACCCGATGAAGAAGATCGTCATTGCCGCGCTGCTGTCCGCCATCGCCGGCGCCGTGCTGGCCGAGTACCCCGAGAAGCCGGTCACCATCGTCGTGCCGTTCGCTGCCGGCGGGCCCACCGACAAAGTTGCCCGCGACCTGGGCGACGTGCTGCGCAAGCAGCTCAACCAGCCGGTGATCATCGAGAACGTCGGCGGCGCCGGCGGCACGCTGGGTGCTGCCAAGGTCGCCAAGGCCGCGCCCGATGGCTACACCGTACTGTTGCACCACATCGGCATGGCCACAGCGCCGGCGCTGTACCGCAAGTTGCCATACGACACGCTGGGCGATTTCGAGTACCTGGGGATGGTCAACGAGGTACCGATGACCCTGGTGGGCCGCAGCACGCTGCCGGCCAACAACATGCCTGAGTTGCTGAGTTGGATCGAGACCAACCGCGGCAAGATCAACCTGGCCAACGCCGGCCTGGGCGCAGCATCGCACCTGTGCGGCCTGTTGTTCCAGCAGAGTGTGAAGGTCGACATGACCACCGTGCCTTACAAAGGCACAGCGCCGGCCATGACCGACCTGCTCGGCGGCCAGGTCGACCTGATGTGCGACCAGACCACCAACACCACGCAGCAGATCGAAGGCGGCAAGATCAAGGCTTATGCGGTCACCACACCCAAGCGCCTGACGACGGCCACCCTCGCCAAGCTGCCCACACTCGACGAAAGCGGCCTGAAAGGCTTCAACGTGTCGATCTGGCACGGTTTTTACGCGCCCAAGGGCACGCCCAAAGCGGTGGTCGACAAGCTCAACGTCGCCCTTCGCGCATCGCTGAAGGACCCCGAGTTCATCAAGCGCCAGGAAGCCCTGGGCGCCGTGGTGGTGACCGACAACCGCTTGGCCGGCGCCGAGCACAAGAAGTTTGTCGAGGCCGAGATCGCCAAGTGGGGCCCGGCCATCAAGGCCGCGGGCCAGTACGCCGACTGAAGTCGGGCTTCTGCGTCGGTTGAAAAGGCCTTTCGGGGCCCGTTATTCTTGGCCGGTCAGGTGATGCGCAGCGGGATCCCCATCGGCTCGTGGTTGACCAGGCTCAGCGGCATGTCAGCATCAAACTCGCCGTTGGCGACCACCGGGTGGCGTGCGCGGGCGACACGCAGCACCGTGCCGTGGCGCTCCCGGCCCTGGGTGGGGCCAGCGAGCAGCCTGCAGTCCGGTGACTGCGCGCTTGGCGGACACCCGCATCAGCGGGCCGCCACCGATCACCCCGACGGGGCTACCGGCCACCTGCACCTGTGCTTCGCTGACACTTGGCACCAGGGCGCGATCACAAGGGGTCGCGCTCGTCGTTGAAATGCGCCTCCACATCCATCGGCAACAACTGGATGCTGGCTCTCAGGCCGGGCACCGCAGCCATCAGCGCCCGTTCGACCGTGCCGCGCACCGAAGCCGCACGCCCCAGCGTCCAGCTGGCCGGCATGTGCATGTGCAGGTCGACAAAACGGCGTGCGCCGGCGCGCCGCGTCACCAGGTGATCGAAGCGGATCGCGGCGTGGCGAAAGCCGTCGAGAGTGTGTTCGATTTCGGCCCGCAGCTCGGGCTCCAACGCCCCATCCATCAGCCCGTCAGCGGATTGCCAGACCAGCCGCACACCTTCACGGGCTATGTTGGCCGCCACCAGGATGGCGACCACCGGGTCGAGCCAGAGCCAGCCGGTGAATTGCACCGCCAGCAAGCCGACCAGCACGCCCGCCGATGTCCACACGTCGGTGAACAGGTGCCGGGCGTCGGCCTCCAGCGCCATCGACCGGTGTTCACGCGCCTTGCGCAGCATGGCCCAGGCCAGCGCACCGTTCATCGCCGAGCTGAGCACCGACAACGCCAAGCCCAGGCCCAGTTGCTGCAACGGCTGCGGCGCGCTGAATCGATACACCGCCGCCACCATGATCGCGAGTGCGGCAACCAGGATCAGCACGCCCTCGAAGCCGCTGGAGAAGTATTCGGCCTTGTGGTGACCGTAGGGATGGTTGTCGTCGGGCGGCCGCGCCGCCAGCGTCACCATCGCCAGCGCGAAGATGGCCCCCGCCAGGTTGACCAGCGACTCCAGCGCGTCCGACAGCAGGCCCACCGAGTCGGTCAACCACCAGGCTGCCGTTTTCAGCGCGATGGTGGCGATGGCCACGGCCACTGAGAGCTTCAGGTAGGAACTGACCTGCATGGGCCGGGTTCGTTGGTGTGGGGGGCGGGCGGGTTCAGCAACGTCGGCTTGCGGCCAGGCCGTGCGGTGGTCAGCAGCTGCCTCGGGATCAGCTGGCCAGCGTCACGCGGGCGAACTTGCGTTTGCCCACCTGTACCACCAGGGTGCCGGCCGCCAGCTTCAGCCCCTTGTCGCTGACCACCACACCATCAAGCCGCACGCCGCCTTGCTCGATCAGGCGCATCGCCTCGCTGCTTGACGGCGCCAGCCCCGCTTGTTTGAGCATCGCCGCGATGCCCAGCGGCGCACCGGTGAGCGTCACCTCGGCAATCTCGTCAGGCACACCACCGCGCGCCCGGTGGGCAAAGTCGGCTTCGGCGGCATCCGCGGCAGCTGCGTCATGGAAACGGGTCACCAACTCGCGGGCCAGCAACACCTTGGCGTCCTTGGGGTTGCGCCCGCCGGCGATCTCAGCCTTCAGCTGGGCCACCTCAGCCTCACTGCGAAAACTCAGCAGCTTGAACCAGCGCCACATCAGCACGTCACTGATCGACAAGGTCTTGGCGAACATGCTGTTGGCGGCTTCAGTGATGGCGATGTAGTTGCCCTTGCTCTTGGACATCTTCTCGACGCCATCCAGGCCTTCCAACAACGGCATGGTCAGGATGCACTGCGGCTCCTGGCCATACTCCTGCTGCAGGTGGCGGCCCATCAGCAGGTTGAACTTCTGGTCGGTGCCGCCAAGTTCGAGGTCGCTTTTCAGCGCCACCGAGTCGTAACCCTGCACCAGCGGGTACAGAAACTCATGCACGCTGATCGGCGTGCCGGCCGCAAAGCGGTCATGGAAGTCGTTGCGCTCCATCATGCGCGCCACGGTGTAGCGCGAGGCCAACTCGATCAAACCGCGCGCACCCAGTGGATCACTCCACTCGCTGTTGTAGCGAATCTCGGTCCGCGCCGGGTCAAGCACCACACTGGCCTGGGCGTAATAGGTCGCCGCGTTGGCTTCGATCTGCTCGCGGGTGAGCGGCGGGCGGGTGCTGTTGCGGCCCGATGGGTCGCCGATCATCGAGGTGAAATCACCGACCAGGAAGATCACTTGGTGGCCCAGGTCCTGCAGCGCTCGCATCTTGTTGAGCACCACGGTGTGGCCCAGGTGCAGGTCGGGCGCGGTGGGGTCGAGCCCCAACTTGATGCGCAACGGCGCGCCGGTGGCTTCAGCGCGTGCCAGTTTCTTCAGCCAGTCGGCTTCGGGCAGCAATTCTTCGCAATGACGAAGTGACACTGCCATGGCTGCCAGCACACGATCAGTGACTGGAAACCCAGGGGCGGTTGGCAGGGCTTTGCCAAGTGGTGAAAGATTTGACATGGTGGGCGGGCCGAGGGCTTCTCCCCGGACTGGGGCGGTAGGGCCCTCGATATACTGGGGCCCTTTTTTGATCAGTCGAAGGTGGCGCGGAGAGCCAGCCCACCTCGTCAGGCAAGCCGCCGATTCTAGGCGACGACGTTCTGATGCCTTGGCAGCCCGGTAGACATCGGTCGATCAGGCACCTGACTTGCTTTGCTTTTTAAGCCGCCGGCGCCTCAGCCGCGGCACCTACCCCGGAACCATCGATTTTGCCCCTGCTGCCATTGACTGCGAAAAACCTGTTGCTGCGCGCCCAAGGGGCCGCTCGCCGCCATCCCCGCCGGCTGACCGCTGCTGTGGTGGCTGTGCTCAGCAGTTTCGCGATCACCGCATTCGGCATCGCCCCGTTGGTGCCCGACGCAGCCTTGCTGCCGCAGCGGCTGGTGACCGAAGTGATCGAGATCGGCACACTCGGCCAGCAGCTAGAGCGGCTGTCCTCACACGAGCTCGAACTGCACCGCACCGATCTCACGCGGCCCGGCGACACGGCGGACACGCTGCTGCGCCGGATGGGGATCAACGATCCTGGTGCGGCCCAGTTCTTCCGGATTGACCGTGATGCACGGCGCGTGATTGACGGGCCTGGCGGCAAGATGGTGCAAGTGCGTGGCGCCTCCGACGGCTCGATGCTCGAGATGATCGTTCGGTTTCCAGCGCTGGAACCGGCGCGACTGGCCAGCCACTTCACGCGTTTGACCGTGGCCCGCGTCGACGGCCACTTCAACAGCCGCCTTGAGACCGTGCCGCTGGTGCCGCAGCTTAGGCTGGGCAGCGGCACGATCCGCAGTTCGCTTTGGGCGGCCACCGACGACGCGAAATTGCCAGACGCCATCGCCGCACAATTGATTGACATCTTCTCGGGCGATATCGATTTCCACCGGGAGCTGCGCAAGGGCGACACCTTCAGCGTGGTTTTCGAGTCAATGACCGCGGATGACCAAGCTATTGCATGGCGCAATGCCACCGGCCGTGTCGTTGCCGCCGAATTTGTCAACAACGGCAAGTCGGTTCATGCACTGTGGTATCAGGACGGTGCCAGCGGCAAGGGCGCGTATTTCGGGCTCGACGGCCAAAGCCGGCGACGCCCGTTTCTCGCCAGTCCGCTCGAGTTTTCGCGCATCACTTCCGGGTTTGCGATGCGCTTTCACCCCATCCTGCAGAACTGGCGCGCCCACAACGGGGTTGACTACAGCGCGCCCACCGGCACCGCTGTGCGGGCGGTAGGCGACGGCGTGGTCTCGTTCGCGGGTCGCCAGGGCGGCTACGGCAATGTCGTACAACTGCAGCACCACACGGGTCAATCCACCGTCTACGCGCACCTCAGCCGCATTGACGTTCGCGAGGGCCAGCGAATCGAGCAGGGTTACCGTATTGGCGCGGTGGGCGCCACCGGTTGGGCAACAGGCCCTCATCTGCACTTCGAATTCCGCATCAATGGACAGTTTCAGGATCCTTTGACCGTCGCCCGTGCCAGCGGCGGCGACAGCGTCAAGATGGATGCCGCCGCGCGCAGCAAATTCACCCAACTTGCCGCACTGGCGCAGCAACAGTTGGATACAGCTGAATCAATGGGCGCCAATTTCCGCGGCGACGCAGAGTGAGCCTTCGCTGCGCGTTGACACCATGAAGGTGTTGCAGCATCTGATTCAAGATCAAACCTCGTCGAGATGGCATCGCTGTATATCGGGCTGATGTCCGGCACGTCGATGGACGGCGTTGATGCTGTGCTGGCCCGTTTTGCCGATGACAACCGTGGCATCGAATTGCTGGGCCATCAACATGCGCCTTTTGAATACGCACTTCGACAGCTGCTGCTTGGCTTGAACACACCCGGCGCCAATGAGTTGCATCATGCTGCCCTGGCCGCCAACGCACTGGCCACGGCGTACGCCGAAGTCGTAGCAAGCCTGCTGCAGACAACGGGCCTCTCGCACCACGAGATTTGCGCTATTGGTGCACATGGCCAAACCGTCCGGCACCAACCTGGCTTGTATGACGCGACCGGCTACACCATCCAGTTGCTCAACGGTGCCCGCCTCGCCGAACTGTGCGCAATCAATGTGATCTGCGACTTTCGAAGTCGCGACGTGGCCGCCGGTGGGCAAGGAGCACCGCTTGTACCGGCGTTCCACCAAGCCCTTTTTGGGCGCGCCGGCCGCGCAACGGCGGTGTTGAATATCGGCGGGATAGCCAACCTCACACTCCTGACGGCCACGGGCGGCGTCGGTGGCTTCGATTGCGGACCGGGCAACGTGTTGCTGGATATCTGGTGCCAACAACATTGCGGCACTGACTATGACGACAACGGAGATTGGTCCGCCGGCGGGGAAGTTGACGGCCTGTTGCTTTCGACCATGCTGGGCGAAGCCTATTTCAACAGAGCACTGCCAAAAAGCACCGGTCGGGATCTCTTCAACCGCGGCTGGTTGCAGCGCCAGCTGGAGTCGTCATCGGATTCAGCCGGCTTGAGCCCAAGAAATGTTCAGGCAACCCTGGCGGCATTGACGGCCAAAAGTATTGCCGACGCGCTCACCCGCTATTTGCCAGAAGCCGAAGAATTACTTGTCTGTGGCGGTGGAGCACTGAACAAGGATTTGTGCCGCCGCCTCCAAACCTATTTGCCCGGTATCAGGGTCCGCACCACCACCGCCGCCGGCATGTTGCCGATGCAGGTGGAAGCCGCTGCATTTGCCTGGCTTGCTCACTGCTTTCTCAACCGATGGCCAGGCAACTGCAGTGCCGTTACCGGTGCCCAAGGCAACAGGATCTTGGGTTGTCAGTATCCAGCGTAGTGACTAAGCTGCGCGGCCACAGCCACCGCCACGGTGCCGATTCGGCGAGGACAAGCTAACCCAGGTAGGTCGGTCCGAACAGCAGACTCGATTTAAATCAGCGACTTAGGGCGGTACTGCACCGTGTATGGCAAGATTTTGCGTCGCCGTACACGTTGCCAAGTCGGCTGCTGAGGTTGCGCTAGCCCGAGTTTGTCATCGTACTCAGGCGATTCCACTGAAAGCAACAGCTTAGAGCGAGTTTTGAGCGCGTCTTGCGCTCCCGAGTTCGACAGTTACGGACCTAAGTCAATGATTCCATGGGCCTGGAATTTGAAACGTGTCCCTACAATAGGCTGAATTATTGCAATTGAATGGGTGTCTTGACCTTCAGTGCCTTGAGCATCTCGCTGTGTTCGGCAGTCATTGAAGTCACGCCGGTCAGGGGCGGTGCGCCGTTGATCGACACACGGTGATGCTGAATGCGTTTCAACGATTGCAGCGCCCGTTCGGGCGTGAGTCCAGTCTTGCCCTCGCGCAGGCGCATGCGCATGACGCGATGCAGGATCAGCGCCATGAA
>JAYVDE010000424.1:0-4387 GCA_043749575.1 Burkholderiaceae bacterium
GCCCGCCTGGCGGCACGCTACGCACTGTCGGCCTACGACGCGGCCTATCTCTGGTTGGCCGCTGAGCTGAAAGCGCCGCTGGCCACCTTTGATCGCAAGTTGGCCGAAGCCGCCGCCCGATACATGCCCACCCTGGATTGACGTGAAACACGCCCCAGCCTGTGCCCCGACTCACTGTTGCACCTTCAGTGGCGCCTGGCGCCACGAAATCTGAAATGAGCACTGCCCGCGATCGCTTCCTCAGCCTGCTGCGAGACGACATCCTGCAGGTGGACGCTGCGGACCTGGACTTTGGCATCTACCGGGTGCTGAACCACCGCCGTGCCGAGATTGAGCGCTTTCTCACCGATGGCCTGCCGGCGCAGATCGACACCGCCCTGGCCCAGCTGCCCGGCGCGGCCACCGAAGACGAGCAAGCGCGCATCTACAACGCGCTCTACACCTTCTTTGCACGCTACTACGACGACGGCGATTTCATGCCCCGCGCCCGGCGCGGCCGGGCCGGCGCCTACACCGTGGCCTACGACGGCAGCGACACCTTCTTCCACTGGGCCACCAAGGGCAGCCACTACGCCAAGAGCGGTGAGCGCTTTGCCGGCTATGCCTACAGCCAACCCAGCGGCCAACCCAACGGCCAGCGTGTGCGGCTCACCGTGGTGCAGGCCGACGTGGAGCGCGACAACGCCAAGGGCGCCAAGCGCTGGTACCTGCCTGCCGGCATCACCGCGCCGGCTGCGGGCCAGGCCGCTGAATGGCGGGTGGGCTTTGCCCATCGCACGCTGAGCGATGACGAAGCCAAGCGCTATGGCGCCGTCAAGGCCAGGCGCGGCGCGGGCAAGGCCGCCGCCGCTGACACCCCTGACACCGACGACAGCTCTGACGACACCCCGGACGCCAGCACCACGCCGGCCGGCAAGGACGTGCAGGGCCGCATTCTCAGCGCCTGGCTGGCCGATGCTGCCGCCATTCCTGCGGGGCTGGACGTGACCCTGCTGGCCCGCCATGCCCAGCGCTACGTGCGCGGGCAAAGCGCTGATTTCTTTGTGCATCCGCAGCTGGGCCGCTTTTTGCGGGCCGAACTGGACGACTACCTCAAGGCCGAATTTCTAAACCTCTGGGATCTGCCCGCCAGCGCCCTGGGCCGCGAGCGCGGCAAGCTGCAGGTGTGCCGCACGCTGGGCAAGGCCCTGATCGATGTGCTGGCCAGCCTGGAAGACCTGCAGGCCCGGCTGTTCGAGAAGCGCAAGTTCGTGATGCAGGCGCACTACCTGGTGCAGTGTTCCTGGCTGGCGGCGCTGGGCGACGCGGGCGCGGCGCTGGTGGCCACCGCCGCCGCCCACCCGGCCCAGGTGCAGCGCTGGCGCGACTGGGTGGGTGCGGGCGCAGACGCACCACCACCCGACGGCCCCGCCCTGCTGGCCCGCTGCCCGCACCTGCCGCTTGACACCGGTCTGTTTGACGAGACCTTTGCCCAGGCCGTGCTGGCCTGCGTGCCCGACATCCAGGCCGCCACCGGCGGCGTGCTGGTGCATGGCGACAACTACGCCGCCCTGCGCACGCTGGAGCCGCAATACCGACAGGCGGTGAAGTGCATTTACATCGATCCGCCGTACAACACCGGCAGCGATGGGTTTTTGTACAAGGATGGATATCAGCAATCCACCTGGCAAACAATGCTGCAGGGCTTGCTGACGAGCAGCACCCGATTGTTGAGTGGTACAGGCGTTTTCCTTGCAAGTATCGACGAACCGCATCGCAATGGCCTCGCTGCGCTTTGCGACGACATATTTGGGATTGATGCGCGGCTCAGCAGCCTGATCTGGAAAGGTGCGACCGACAACAACCCAACCCGAATCGCTGTCGAGCATGAGCACGTGCTTTGCTACGCAAATTCGATTGACGATCTCGAAGAGATTTGGACCAACACGACAAGCGAAGCCAAGGGACTCCTGCTCAGGGAATTCGAAAATATCTGCGCTGCGACAAATTCAATCGACGAGCGGCAGACAAGGTTCGAAAAATTCGCCATTGAACAGCGCAACGTCATAGGTGATCTATACCGCTACACGCGCGTAGATACATTTGGGCCGTATGCTGCTCGCCGAAACATGGAAAACCCCGGAAAACCCGGCTACCAGTATGATGTCCTGCACCCAGTCACTGGGAAGCCATGCAGCAAACCATTTTGGGGATGGCGCTTTCCCGAGCCGACAATGCAGGGATTTCTGGCGAGTGGCCGGCTCATCTTCGGTACTGATGAAACTAAAATTCCAGAGTTGAAGGTCTATCTTCGCGACGTAAGATTCCCGCTGCGCAGCGTCATACAGATGGACGCTCGCAAGGGCTCGAATGACCTTGATCGGCTCTTTGGCAGGCGCGACGTCTTCAAGAACCCAAAGCCCATAGAACTGCTTGAGAAGTTCTTGCCGTTTGCTGCCAAGCATGGCGCAGTGGTTGCCGACTACTACGCCGGCTCCGGCACCACCGCCCATGCAGTGATCAACCTGAACCGCGCTGACGGCGGCCAGCGCAAGTTCATCCTGGTGGAACAGGGTGAGTACTTCGACACCGTCACCCTGCCGCGGGTGGCCAAGGTGATGGCATCGCCCGTCTGGAAGGATGGCCGGCCGCAGGCCGATGTGCAGCACCACGCCAGCGCCGCCGACGAGCCCGAGGCCCACTGGGGCCGCCGCACCCTGCCTATCGTGCAGGTGCTTCGGCTGGAGCGCTATGAAGACAGCCTGGACGCGCTGGCCCTGCCCGCCCAGGCCGACGCCGCCAACCCGGGCCAAGCCGAACTGACCGGGCTGGACAGCGTGCTGCGCTACCTGGCCGACAGCACCGCGCCCGACAACCCGGTGCGCCTGAGTACCGCGCGGCTGGCCACCCCCTTTGACTACCGCCTGCCCACGGTATGGGACGGCCGCGCGGTGGAGCGCCCGGTCGATCTGCTGCACACCGCCCTGTTGCTGTTGGGCCTGCACCTGGTGCGGCTGCGCCGGCTGCAGCGCGAAGCCACGGCCGATGCACCGTTGCCCTGCCCAGCCAGCACCTGCACCGTGCTGCTGGCCGAGGTGCGGCCGCACCGCCCCGGCCAGCCCGCCGCCAGCGTGCCGCTGGAACTGCTGGTGCTGCGCGACCATGACACCGAAGACATGGATGTGGCCCAGCGCGGCGCCGCAGCCCAGGCCGAATGCGATTGGCTGCAACAGACCGTGCCCGCAGTGCTCGGCCGCACGCTGGCCAGCTATGCCCGCATCCGCCACAACCGCGACCTGGCGCTCACCGGCGAGGGCGAGCGGCCCGAATCCATTGACACCGCGCTGGCCCAGGCCATGTGGTCGCGCGACCCGGCCTTTGCCGCGTCGGGCGCCTAACAGGCTGAGAGTTTTTCGATCATGCCCGCTCGAAATCCCCTCACCCTCTGAGCCCATGTCCACCGCTGCACCGCGCCGGCCGCACGCGCCCGCCACCGCCAACACCGCCAGCAGTGCCGCCCGCGGCGCCGCCCTGCTGGCGCGGCCCTTCACCCGCAACCTGCTGCTGCCGCAGGTGTTTGCGCTGCACCTGGGCCTGCGGCCCGAGGCGTTGGCGCGGCTGCTGGCTGGCGCCAGCACGGCGCGGGACGCGGCCGGCATCAGCGGCTGTGCCCGGGCCTTGCTGGCCCTGGCCGGCAGCCGCCTGCCCGCCGACTCAGTGTTGGGCTGGGACGGCGCCCTGGGCCGGCACGAGGCCGCCATCCGCGAGGCGCGCTTGGCCCATGCTGCGGCGCACGGCGAGGCCGGCATCAGCTTCGTGCTGACGCACTTCCAGTGGCTGGCCTGCGCGGTGGTGGAGTGGCATCTGCAGGGCCTGGCGCAGGATGCTGCGGCGCATGTGGCCGGCATCGAGGCGGTGCGTGCCGAAGCGCTGCCCCAGCTCTCGCCCTACACCCAGGCCGACGCGCGCAAGCTGGCCTGCTTCATGGCCACCGGCGCGGGCAAGACCCTGGTGCTGCACATGAACCTGCTGCAGTTTCAAGCCCACGGCCTGTTTGAACCGCGCAACATCCTGCTGCTCACGCCCAGCCAGAGCCTGTCGGCCCAGCACCAGGCTGAGCTGCAGGCCTCGGGCCTGGCCGGGCTGGGCGTGCGGGTGACCGAGATCACCAAGTTCTATGTGGACAGCCGTGGCCGCAAGCGGCCGAAGCAGGGCGTGAGCGAGGCCACCTCTCGCTACGAGGGGCCCAACCTGCTGCTGGTGGACGAGGGCCATAAGGGCGGCAGCAGCGGCGGCGCAGGCGATGACAGCGAACAGGGCTGGCGCCTCAAGCGCGAGGCCCTGGCCCAAGGCGCCACCGAGGCGCATGCGGGCTTCACCTTCGAGTATTCGGCCACCTTTGCGCAGA
>JAYVDE010000425.1:0-11508 GCA_043749575.1 Burkholderiaceae bacterium
CAAAGTCGCTGCGCCTGCCAGCCCCTCGAATCCCGATCAACGGGGTGCCTCGTTACCCACTGGCGAGGCCCCGGCCCGCGTGGTGTTGGTCGGCGTAGATTTTGGCAATGGTCAGCATTTCGACCCCAGCTTGGACGAACTGGCTCTGCTGGCTGAGAGCGCTGGCGACATCCCTTGCGAGCGGGTGATCGCCCGCCGAAAATCCCCCGACCCGGCCTTGTTCGTCGGCAGCGGCAAGGCCGAAGAGATCAAGACGCTGGTGCAGATGCATGGCGCCGAGTGCGTGATCTTTGACCAGGCTTTGTCGCCTGCGCAGCAGCGCAACCTCGAGCGTGCTTTGGGCGTTGCCGTGGCCGACCGCACCGCGTTGATCCTCGAGATCTTCGCCCAGCGGGCGCAAAGCCACGAGGGCAAGCTGCAGGTCGAACTGGCGCGGCTGCAGTACCTGGGTTCGCGCCTGGTGCGGCGCTGGAGCCACCTCGAACGCCAGACCGGCGGCGCCGGCCAACGGGGCGGTCCGGGCGAGGCGCAGATCGAGCTCGACAAACGCATGATTGCCGAGCGTGTCAAGTCATTGAAGGCGCGGCTGGTCAAGGTCAAACGCCAGCGTGATACCCAGCGCCAGGCGCGGCGCAAGGGCGGCAGCTTCCGTGTTTCGCTGGTGGGTTACACCAATGCCGGCAAGAGCACGCTGTTCAATGCGCTGGTCAAGGCCCGCGTCTATGCCGCCGACCAGCTGTTTGCCACGCTCGACACCACCACCCGGTCGCTTTACCTCGAAGCGCTGGGCGGCACGGTCTCGCTGTCTGACACCGTGGGCTTCATCCGCGACCTGCCGCACAAGTTGATCGAGGCTTTCGAGGCCACGCTGCAGGAAGCCTGCGATGCCGACTTGCTGCTGCACGTGATCGACGCCGCCAGCCCGGTGCTGCAGGCGCAGCGTGACGAGGTCGAGCGCGTGCTGCAGGAGATCGGCGCGGGCGACGTGCCGCAGATGCTGGTCTACAACAAGCTCGACAGTATGGACCCGCCGCCGCGTGAGTTGCAGGACTGGCTGGAGCGCGCAGGCGCCGCTGCAGTGCCTCGGGTGTTTGTCAGCGCGCTGCGAGGCACCGGGCTGGACAGCTTGCGTTCGATGATTGCGGCGGCGGCGTCCGAGGCGGGCTTGAATCCACCGGGCGAGTCCCCAACTACAACGCCGTTCGATCCAATAGAAACCGAACAAAGTGCAGAGGCTGCCGCAGAGCCCGGCGATGTGGCGCCAGCCGCCGACCAGGCAACCCAAGACGCCCCCTTACCATCGGCATTGACATGAACCTGTACGAACAAAACATGAATCACGCTGCCGAAACGCCTCTGCGCTTGCGTCTGTCGGCGCTGGCGCAGGCCGGTCGCCGTCTGGTGGCGGGTCTGCTGCACCGGCCCCGGCCGATGCAGGCTGGTGGCCGCAACGACGGCCCGCCCGATCTGGACGAGCTCTGGAAAGATTTCAACCGCAAGTTGACCGGCATGTTCAACGGCAAAGGCGGTGGCAACAACCCGCCGCCGCGCCGAGACTCCGGTGATGGTGACGGTGACAAGGGCGGCCCGTCGTTTCAGCCCGACATGAAGAGCGCCGGCATCGGCGTCGGCCTGATCGCCTTCGTGGTGGTCGTGGTCTGGGCCGGCAGCGGCTTTTTCATCGTCCAGGAAGGCCAGCAGGCCATCGTCACCACCTTCGGCCGCTACACCAGCACGGCAGAAGCCGGTTTCCAGTGGCGCTTTCCGTACCCGTTCCAGGCCCACGAGACTGTCGGTGTGACGCAGTTGCGCACCGCCGAGATCGGCCGCGCCAACGTCACACAGACCACCGGTCTGCGCGATTCATCGATGTTGACGCAGGACGAGAACATCGTCGATATCCGCTTCACCGTGCAGTACCGGCTGAAAGAAGCCAAGCAGTTCCTGTTTGAGAATCGCGACCCCGACAACGCCGTGGTACAGGCCGCTGAATCGGCAGTGCGCGAAATCGTCGGCAAGAGCAAGGTCGACTCGGTGCTGTACGAGGCCCGCGATGCGATTGCCGCCGAACTGGTCAAGTCGATCCAGGGCCAGCTCGACCGCTTGAAGACCGGCATCCTGATCGTCAACGTCAACTTGCAGAACGTGCAGGTGCCTGAGCAGGTGCAGGCCGCCTTCAACGACGCGCTGAAAGCCGGCGCCGACCGCGACCGCTTCAAGAACGAAGGTCAAGCCTACGCCAGCGATGTGATCCCCAAGGCCCGCGGCACGGCCGCCCGTTTGATGGAAGAAGCCGACGGTTATGGCCAGCGCGTGGTAGCCCAGGCCGAGGGTGATGCGCAGCGCTTCCGCTCGGTGTTGACCGAGTACCAGAAGGCGCCCGGCGTGACCCGCGACCGGCTCTACATCGACACCATGCAGCAGGTGTATTCGAACGTCAGCAAGGTGATGGTCGACAGCCGCAGCGGCAGCAACTTGCTGTACCTGCCGCTGGACAAGCTGATGCAGCAAGCCGCCCCGACCACGGGCTCGGTGCAGGTGGTGCCGCAAGCACCCGCCGCCGCATCGCTGCCCACCGATACCGGCGCCGCCGGTGCCGCCGGTGCCGACGCAAGATCGCGTGACGGCAGCCGCAGCCGTGACCGCGACGGCCGTTGAAAAAACAAGCCATGAACATGAACCGAATTGGACTCATCGTCGCCGGCGCCCTGCTGGCCCTCATGCTGTTGTCGTCGACGCTGTTTGTCGTCGACCAGCGCCAGCTCGCCGCGGTCTACGCGCTGGGCGAGATCAAGGAAGTCATCACCGAGCCCGGCTTGAAGTTCAAGTTGCCGCCGCCGTTTCAGAACGTCGTCTTCCTCGACAAGCGGGTGCAGACACTCGACAGCCCCGAGACCCGGCCGATCTTCACCGCCGAGAAGAAGAGCCTGGTGATCGACTGGCTGGTGAAGTGGCGCATCGCCGAGCCGCGCCAGTTCATCCGCAACAACGGCACCGACATCCGCAACCTGGAGAGCCGGCTCAGCCCGGTGGTGCAGGCCGCCTTCAACGAAGAGATCACCAAGCGCCGGGTCGGTGCGGTGTTGTCGTCCGAGCGCGACAAGGTCATGCTCGACGTGCGCAAGCGGCTGGAAGACGAGGCCAAAGCCTTCGGCATCGAGATCCTCGATGTGCGGATCAAGCGGGTTGACTTCGTCGCCGACATCACCGATTCGGTTTACCGCCGCATGGAATCCGAACGCAAGCAAGTGGCCAACGAACTGCGCTCGCAGGGCGCGGCCGAGGGTGAGAAGATCCGAGCTGACGCCGACAAGCAGCGCGAGGTGATCATTGCCGAGGCCTATCGTGATGCGCAGAAGCTCAAGGGCGAAGGCGATGCCAAAGCCTCGGCGCTGTATGCCGATGCTTTCGGCCGCGATCCGCAGTTTGCGCAGTTCTACCGCAGCCTCGACGCCTACCGCGCCAGCTTCCGCAGCAAGAGCGACGTGATGGTGGTCGATCCGTCGAGCGATTTCTTCAGGGCGATGCGGGGCGCGGGCGGCGGCGCTGGCCCGGTCGTTGCGGCCCCGCCGGCCAAGCGCTGAGCCAGCTGCCGCGTCAACATGCTCGACTGGGTGATAGGCGCGCTGGCGCTGATGCTGGTGTTCGAGGGCTTGCTGCCCTTTCTTAGCCCAACCGCCTGGCGCCAGGTGTTCGAACGTGCGCTGAAGATGTCCGACGGGCAGATCCGCTTCATCGGCATGTCCAGCATGCTGGTGGGTTTGCTGATGCTGTTGCTCTGGCGCTGAGCGCCCCAAGCAGGCTGCCGGCGGGCGGTGACCCGCCGGTAGAATGCCTGTTTTAATCCCCCAGGATTTGTTCCATGTCCTCTGCTTGGCTGCTGCCCGAGCACATCGCCGACGTCCTGCCGGCCGAGGCCCGGCGCCTCGAAGCGCTTCGCCACACCCTGTTGGAACAAGCCCGCGGTTACGGCTTCGAGCTGGTGATGCCGCCCTTGCTGGAGCACCTGGAATCGCTGCTGACAGGTACCGGCCGGGCACTCGACCTGCGCACCTTCAAGCTGGTCGATCAGCTCAGCGGCCGTTCCTTGGGCATCCGTGCCGACGCCACGCCGCAGGTCGCACGCATCGACGCCCACTTGCTCAACCGCCAGGGTGTCACCCGGCTTTGTTACTGCGGCCCGGTGTTGCACACCCGGCCGCAATCGGCCCATGCCACCCGCGAGCCGCTGCAGTTGGGCGCCGAGATCTACGGCCACGCCGGGCTCGAGGCCGACCTCGAAGTGCAGGACCTGGCGCTGGACGGCTTGCGTGCGGCAGGCCTCAGCGAGCTGGTGCTCGACCTTGCCGATGCCCGCATCGTGCGCGGTGTGCTGGCCGGCGTGGCCGTCGAGCCCGCAGCGCTCAACGAGGTGGTGGCGGCGCTGGCGGCCAAAGATGTGGCCACTTTGGTCAGCTTGTCGGCGCAGTTTCCGGCCGAAGCCCGCGCCGGCTTGTTGGCGCTACCTGGTTTGTACGGTGATGTCGCGGTGCTCGATGAAGCCCGCCGTTGCCTGCCGGCGCGGCCAATGATCACCGCCGCGCTGGCTGACCTGGCCTGGCTGGCGCAACACGTGGCCCGTGCGCATCCCGCCGTGCGCATCGGTTTTGACCTCGCCGACATGGGCGGATATGCCTATTACTCGGGCGTGCGTTTCGCGGTCTACGCACCAGGCGCTGCCGATGCGTTGTTGCGCGGCGGCCGCTACGACGAGGTGGGCGCGGTCTTCGGCCGCAACCGCCCGGCGGTGGGTTTCTCCACTGACTTGAAGATCCTGGCGGCCAACGCGGCACCGCCGCTGCGCCGCACCGGCATCCGCGCGCCCTGGGCCGATGACGCCAGCCTGCGCCAGGCCGTGCGCAGCCTGCGCGAACAAGGCGAGACGGTGGTCTGCATGCTGCCCGGTCATGAGCACGAGGGCGAAGAATTTGACTGCGACCGAGCACTCGTGGCCATCGATGGTCACTGGGTGATACGCGCGCTGTGAGCGTGCGCCCCGCCAACCCCCTGTCAACTGAATCCTTTTCCAACATGTCACAAGTCAACAGCGCCGGCACCGGCCCCACGAGCGGCCCCACAAGCGGCCCCACAAGCGGCCCCACAAGCGGCCCCACAAGCGGCGGCCCCACGAGCGGCCGCAACGTCGTCGTCGTCGGCACCCAGTGGGGTGACGAGGGCAAGGGCAAGGTGGTCGACTGGCTGTGCGATCACGCCCAGGGCGTGGTGCGCTTCCAGGGCGGCCACATCGCCGGCCACACGCTGGTGATCAAGGGCGTCAAGACGGCGCTGCAGTTGATCCCCTCGGGCATCATGCGCGACGGTGTGCCCTGCTACATCGGCAACGGCGTGGTCGTCTACCCGACCCACTTGCTGATGGAGATCGAGCGGCTGGAGAAGATCGGCCTGGACGTGCGCTCGCGGCTGTTCATCAGCGAATCCTGCCCGCTGATCTTGCCTTTTCACGTGGCGGTCGACAAGGCGCGCGAGGCGCTGCGTGAGACCAGTGGCGCCGGCAAGATCGGCACCACCGGCAAGGGCATCGGCCCGGCCTACGAAGACAAGGTGGCCCGCCGCGCGCTGCGGGTGCAGGACCTCAAGCACCCCGAGCGCTTCGCCGCCAAGCTGCATGAACTGCTGGCGTTGCACAACGTCGCACTGACCGGTTATCTGAAGGGCGAGGCACTGGAATTCCAGCCGATCTTCGACCAGGCGATGCAGGTGGCCGAGCAGCTGAAGCCGATGATGGCCGACGTGGGCTACATGATCCACAAGGCCAGCCAGGCGGGTGCGCCGCTGCTGTTCGAAGGCGCGCAGGGCACGCTGCTCGACATCGACCACGGCACCTACCCCTACGTCACGTCCAGCAACTGCGTGGCCGGCAATGCCGCGGCCGGTGCCGGCGTGGGGCCGGGCCTGTTGCACTACATCCTGGGCATCACCAAGGCCTACACCACACGGGTCGGCAGCGGGCCCTTCCCGACCGAACTCGACATCAACGCCGAGGGCACCGTCGGCCACCACCTGTCGACCATTGGCCAGGAAAAGGGCACGGTTACCGGCCGGGCCCGGCGCTGCGGCTGGCTGGACGCCGCGGCGCTGAAACGCTCGATGATCATCAACGGCATCTCGGGTCTGTGCATCACCAAGCTGGACGTGCTGGACACGCTGGCCGAAATCAAGGTCTGCGTCGGCTACACGCTCAAGGGCCAGGCCATCGACATCCTGCCGCTGGACGCCGACGACATCGTGGCCTGCGAGCCGGTGTTCGAAACCTTCCCGGGCTGGAGCGAAAGCAGCTTTGGCGTCACCCAATGGGACCAGCTGCCGACCAACGCCCGGGCCTACCTGAAGCGGGTGGAAGTGCTGATCGGCGCGCCGATCGCGATGGTCTCCACCGGCCCCGACCGCGAGCACACCATCCTGCTGCGCCACCCGTACAAGGCCTGAGCGCCGGCCAATACCAACATGACCGCGATGGCATCCAAAGGAGACCTGCATGCTCACCGATGACGGCAAGCACTTGTACGTGAGCTGGGACGACTACCACATGCACATCGAGCGCCTGGCGCTGAAGGTGGCGCATTCGGGCTGGGAGTTCGACCAGATCCTGTGTCTGGCGCGCGGCGGCATGCGCCCGGGCGACGTGATTTCGCGGGTCTTCGACAAGCCGCTGGCGATCATGAGCACCAGCTCGTACCGCGCGGATGCCGGCACCATTCAGGGCCGGCTCGACATGGCCAAGTACATCACCATGCCCAAGGGCGAATTGGCCGGCCGGGTGCTGCTGGTCGACGACTTGTCGGACTCGGGTGTCACGCTGAAGGCGGTGGTCGAGCGGCTGCGCGGCGTGCCCGCGATCACCGACCTGCGCAGCGCGGTGATCTGGGTCAAGGGCGTGTCGACCTACATGCCCGATTACTTTGTCGAAAGCCTGCCCACCAGCCCGTGGATTCACCAGCCGTTCGAGGAGTACGACAACCTCCGGCCCGAAGAGTTGGCGAAGAAGTTCTCGATTTGAGAGTCGTCTGCTGCCAGGGGCCGCTGGAGGGTTTGGGCAGCTCGGGCAACTCGAGCAAGCGAGCGACTGTTGCACCTGCAACGGCTGCCTCGGGTTCCCTATTTATCGCTCATTCCGAAAAGCGCGCGGCCAAACAAAAAGGCCAGCACCGAAGTGCTGGCCTTTATGATTTTGGTGCCCAGAAGAGGACTCGAACCTCCACGCCGCTAAGCGCTAGTACCTGAAACTAGTGCGTCTACCAATTCCGCCATCTGGGCAAGCAGGAAAAACGTGACTATAGCATGATAAAAAATACAACGATTGCCGCCCCCGGCTCCGGCCCCGGCACGGCGCTGACAAGCGAGGTGGAAGGCACGGTGCTCGGCCACCGCGACGGCCACGGCTTTCTGCGCCGCGACGACAACGAACCCGACATCTACCTCAGCCCGCAGGAAATGCACTCGGTGCTGCACCGCGACCGTATCCGCGTGCGGGTGGCGCGGATCGATCGCAAAGGCCGGCCCGAGGGCCGGGTGATCGACATCGTCGAGCGCCGCAAAACCCCCATCATCGGCCGCCTGCTGCATGAAAACGGCGTGTGGGTGGTGGCCCCCGAGGACCGGCGTTATGGCCAGGACATCCTGATCCCGAAAAACGCCACCGCCAACGCTGCCGTCGGCCAGGTGGTGGCCATCGAGCTGATTGAACCGCCGTCGATGTACTCGCAGCCGGTGGGTCGCATCACCGAGGTGCTGGGCGAGATTGACGACCCCGGCATGGAGATCGAGATCGCGGTGCGCAAGTACGAGGTGCCGCACCGTTTTTCGCCCGAGACGCTGGCCCAGGCCGCGTCATTGCCCGACAAGCTGCGCCCGATCGACAAGCGATCCCGGATCGACCTGACCGACGTTGCGCTGGTCACCATCGATGGTGAGGATGCCCGCGATTTTGACGACGCGGTGTACTGCGAACCGCTGAAAAAGGGCCGCGGCAAGACCGCCTTCGAGGGCTGGCGGCTGATCGTGGCGATTGCCGACGTGAGCCATTACGTGAAGTCTGGCGAGGCCATCGACGACGACGCCTACGAGCGCGCCACCTCGGTCTACTTCCCGCGCCGGGTGATCCCGATGCTGCCCGAGAAGCTCAGCAACGGCCTGTGCTCGCTGAACCCCGACGAAGAGCGGCTGGCGATGGTCTGCGACATGCTGGTCGACCAGCATGGCGAGATCAGCGCCTACCAGTTCTACCCGTCGGTGATCCGCTCGCATGCGCGGCTGACCTACACCGAAGTGGCCGCCGTGCTGGCCAATACCCGCGGCGCCGAGGCCCACAAGCGGCAGGCGCTGGTGCCGCACCTGATCCACCTGCACGAGGTCTACCGTGCGCTGCTCAAGCGCCGCGCTCAGCGCGGTGCGATCGACTTCGAAAGCACCGAGACGCAGATCGTCTGCGACGACAACGGCCGGATCGAGAAGATCGTGCCACGCACCCGCACCGAGGCCCATCGGCTGATCGAGGAGGCGATGCTGGCGGCCAATGTTTGCGCCGCCGAGTTCATCGAATCGCACCAGCACCCGGCGCTGTTCCGCGTGCACGAAGGCCCCACGCCTGAAAAGCGGGTGACGCTGCAGAACTACCTGCGTGCGCTGGGCCTGGGGCTGAGCATCAGCGACGACCCCAAGCCGGCCGAGTTGCAGGCCATTTCGCTGGCGACCAAGGACCGGGTCGACGCGGCGCAGATCTCGACCATGCTGCTGCGCTCGATGCAGCAGGCGGTCTACACCCACGCCAACGCCGGCCACTTCGGCCTGGCCTACGAGGCCTACGCGCACTTCACCAGCCCGATCCGCCGCTATCCCGACCTGCTGGTGCATCGGGTGATCAAGGGCCTGCTGCTGGGCAAGCGCTACCACCTGGGCGGCGGTGCGATCGAGGCCACTGCGGCGTCGGCGCCGGCAGCCAAGACGCTGCGCAAGGGGGCCAAGCCGGCCAAGGCACCGGCCAGCGCACAAGATGCCGCGCTGTGGCAAGCCGCTGGCGCGCACTGCAGCGCCAACGAGCGCCGCGCCGACGAAGCCTCGCGCGACGTCGAGGCCTGGTTGAAGTGCCGCTTCATGCGCGACCACTTGGGCGAGGAGTACGCCGGCACCGTCAGCGCGGCGACCGGCTTCGGCATGTTCGTGCTGCTCGATGAGCTGTATGTTGAAGGCCTGGTGCACATCACCGAGCTGGGCGGCGAGTACTTCCGCTTCGACGAGGCGCGGCAAGAGCTGCGGGGTGAACGCAGCGGTGTGCGTTACGCCGTGGGCTCGCGGGTGCGGGTGCAAGTCAGCCGGGTCGACCTGGACGGCCGCAAGATCGACTTTCGCCTGGTGCGTGAAGGCGAGACCGATGCGCTGGTGCCGCGCACCCGCAAGGCCCAGCCGGCGCAGGCCGGTGGTCCGGCCAGCGACGAACTGGCCGACGTCAAGGGCCGTGACCGGGCCGCCAAGGCAGGTCGCGCCAAAGCGGTGGCGGCGCGCAGTGCGCCGGCCGGCAAAAAGACCCGGGGTGCCAAACCGGCGAAGGCCCGCACCCGGCGCTGAACGACCCAGCTGCAGCGGTGCGGGCAGTCGGGACACCGGCGGGGCATCGGTTGAGCTGCGATCCGGCGCCGAGGCGGCGCGCTGGTGGGGTGTTTCGCCCGCCCGCCCGCTACGGCAGGCTGGCGGCCATCAGCGCGACCAGGTCGGCCGCCAGCAGCGGGCCGCGCAGGTCGTCGCCCTCGGCTGCATGGCCATGCAGCCAGACGGTGGCGATGGCTGCTTCGAGGCCGGCGCTGGCCGCGTGCTGCGACCACAGCCCACCCAGCCAGCCGGCCAGCACGTCGCCGGTGCCGGCGCTGCCCAACCGTGCGTTGCCGGTGGGGTTGATCCACAACGCGCCATCGGCTGCCGCGATGACGCTGCCCGAGCCCTTCAACACCACGCTGCAGCCGGTGCGACCGGCCAGCTGCCGCGCGCTTCCGATGCGGTCGGCCTGCACTGCGACGGTGTCCACCGCCAACAGGCGGGCGGCTTCCAGCGGATGCGGCGTCAGCACCGTCGGCAGGCCGGCCGCGGCCCGCGCCCGCAGCGCTGCCGACAAGGCGCTGTCGGCGGCCACGGCGTTCAGCGCGTCAGCGTCCAGCACCAGGCGCGCGGCGCCGGCCAGCACGGCGGGCAGCAGGGCAGACACGGCCGCGCCGCCGCCGCAGCCACAGACCACGGTGGTCTGGCCCAGCAACGCCGGTGCCAGCGCGGCCTGCAGGGTGCGCGGCATCAGTTCGGGGCGGTGCGGGTCGGCTGCCGCGTCGCCGTCCAGGCGCGCCAGGTAGACCCGTCCGGCGCCGGCGGCCAATGCCGCGCGGGCCGCCAACAGCGCGGCGCCGCCCATGCCCGCTGCGCCGCCCAGCACCAGCACGTCGCCGAAGCTGCCTTTGTGCTGCGCATGGGCCCGGCCTGGCACCAGCGCTTGCAGGGTTTCGGGGCCGGCCAGCGCCAAGGTGGCTGGCTCGGCCGTGCTGGCCACGCCCAGGTCGTCGAACCAGACGCGGCCGGCGTGGTCGCGACCTTGTGCGGTGAACAGCCCTGGCTTGAGCGTCAACAGCGCCAGCGTGTGGCGGGCCAACACCGCCGCGTCGCCGAGGCGCCGGCCGCTGTCGCCGCACAAGCCGGTGGGCAGGTCGACGGCCAGCACCGGGGCGCGGCCGGCGTTGAGCTGGCGCACGGCCTCGGCGATCGCGCCCTCGGGCGCGCGGCGGCTGCCCAGGCCGAGCAGCGCGTCGATCACCAGGTCGGGCGCGTCGTGGGTTGGCCGGTCAAGGCCGGTCGTGATCGGCACACCGGCCGCACGCGCCTCGGCCAGGGCCAGTGCGGCATCGGCAGGCAGGCGGCTGGTATCGCCCAGCAGGCTGACCGTCACCACCCAGCCCTGTTGATGCAGATGACGTGCCGCGACCAGGCCATCACCGCCGTTGTTGCCGGGGCCGGCGGCCACCCAGACGCGGCGGGCCTGCGGCGCCACCGCCAATGCCAGCCGGGCCAGGCCCAAGCCGGCGCGGGCCATCAGCGCATGGGGTGCGTGGCTGGCGGAGGCCGCCTGCTCGATGCGCCGGCTGGCGGCGGCGTCGAACAGCGGCCAGCGGTGTTGCGACGGCAGCACCGCTTGCGGTCCGGCGCGGGCTGGCCGGTCGGCGGTCGTGGGCATCGTCATCGGGGCTGCCGTGGTCTGGGGTTGGCCGCAGGGGCTTGCGCAAGCATTGTGCTTGACCGCCCTGGACGGTGGCGGTGGCGGTGGCGGTGGCCGCGTGCTCAGCGCTTCAAGCGCGCCAGGCCCAGCCCGCTGACGTCGATGTCGGCCGGCCGGCCGCTCACCTGGTCGGCCAGCACCCGCGCCGAGCCGCAGGCCAGTGCCCAGCCACTGGAGCCATGGCCCAGGTTCAGCCAGACGCC
>JAYVDE010000426.1:0-4381 GCA_043749575.1 Burkholderiaceae bacterium
AGCATCGCCTTACCGACCACGGAACTGCGCCGGTCTCTTCTCGCGGAATGCGGTCGTGCCTTCGGCCAGATCCTCCGTGAGGCCCACGTCATGGAACGACCTCGACTCCATGCGCAGTGCCTCCTCCATCGGCTGTCCGACGGCACGCCGTATCACTTCCTTGGCAAAGCGCTGCGACAGCGGCGAGCGCGATGCCAACATCTGCGCATAGGCCAGCGTGCGCTCCAGCAACTCGCTTGCCGGGTGGATGCGGTTGACCAAGCCGATGCGCAGGGCGTGCTCGGCGTCGACCCGCTCGCCAGACAGGATGATCTCCATCGCATGGCCCATGCCGACGATCTGCGGCAAGCGGATGAGACCGCCGTCACAGGCATGGAAGCCCCATTTGGCGTCCTGCAAGGCGAACTGTGCGTTGGGCGAACAGAAGCGGATGTCGGCGGCCAGGGCCAGCTCGAAACCGCCGGAAATAGCGAAGCCGTTGATCGCCGCGACAATGGGTTTGTCGATCGACAGATTGCGCGTGATGCCAGCGAAGCCCGGACCGTTGGTGAAGCGGCTGCGGAACTCCGGTGCCGGCCGACGCGCGAAATTGATGGTGTAGGTCTTGAGGTCGGCGCCGGCGCAAAACGCCTGGTTTCCTGCGCCGGTGATGACCGCCACCCGCGCGTCCTCGTCGGCATCAAAGCGCCGCCATGCCGCCACCAGTTCGTCGTTGGCCGCGAAGTCCAGCGAGTTCATCGTGGCCGGCCGCTCGATCGTGATGAGCGCCACCGCGCCGATGGCTTTGTAGCTGATATCGCTCATGGCTTCGTATCTCCTGGGTATGCCTGAGTTGTTTGGTGCGCTTGGTCGCGCTTGGTCCCGAGATCTGAGGTGCGGGCGGCCCCGCGTCTCACCGCTTAGGTAACGGCCACCGCGAAAACGGGGCTGCCCTGGTCCATCTCGACGATGCGCACGGGCGCGTCCAGACGCGCGGTGGCACTGTCCGCTGCCAAGCGCCCCGTGACGCGCACGCCGGGCGCTAGGTCGACCACCACCACGTCATAGGGCGCCGTCATGTGGAAGCCCGCTGGCGCGCGGCGGATGGTGGTCCAGCTCACCAGTCGGCCGAGGTCGGGCAGGTCGAAGACCTCGAACGAGCGGGACAAGCAGCCCGGGCAAACCACGCTGCGCAGGTTCAGGATGTGGCTGCAGCGGGCGCATTTTTGCATCCGCATGTCACTGCACCCCGCGAAGAATGGACACCGTACAGGCCACGCCGGTGCCGCCGAGGTTGTGGGTCATGCCGATGCGGGCGTGCTTGACTTGATTGGGGTGGCTGTGCCGCAGTTGTCGCGTGACTTCGTAGATCTGCCCGATGCCGGTGGCGCCGACGGGATGGCCCTTCGACAGCAGTCCGCCGCTCGGATTGATCGCCACGTCGCCGTTAACCGCCGTGCGCCCCTCATGCGCCCAATAGCCGCCCTGGCCGCGCGGGACAAGCCCGAGATCTTCGCTGTCGATGATCTCGGCGATCGAGAAGCAATCGTGCAATTCGACCAAGTCGATGTCGGCCGGACCGACAGCGGCCTGCCGGTAGGCGGCTGCGGCAGCCGCCACCGTGGCCTCGAAGGTGGTGAGGTCGGCATGACCACCGATGCCCGGCGCGCCGCGCGTCTGGGCCGAGGCCAGTACCTCCACCAGCGGGTGGTTCAGGTGGGCGGCGATGCGGTCCGCCAGCGCCTTAGACACGACGATGACCGCCGCTGCGCCGTCGCTGGTGGGGCAGCAGTCGTACAACTGGATCGGGTCGCAGATCGGCGCGCTGGCAGCGATTTCCTCGTCAGTCAGCTGCGCGCCCATCTGCGCCAACGGATTGCTCAGACCGTTGCTTTTGTTCTTGCGAACCACGGCTGAAACATGCGCGCGGGTGGTGCCGTAGCGCTCGGCGTGCAGCCGCCAGGCGAGGCCGAACAGCCCCGGAAAGGTCAGGCCGCTGGGGCCATCGTTGACCTTGTCCATGGCGCAGTTGAGCGCCGCCGTGGTCTGCTTGGTGGGCGCGTGCGTCATCGTCTCGACACCGACGGCGATCGCCGCCTCGCACTGGCCCGTGGCAACCGCCATGCACGCGTGGCGGAAGGCAATCCCACCGGAAGCACAGGCCCCTTCGACCTTCGTGCACGGGATGTTCGGCAGGCCCAACTGGTCGGCCACGATGCCGGCAAGTACTTCCTTGCCGTTCAAAGGGCCGCTGATGAAGTTGCCCAGGTACAAGGCACCGACCTCTTGGCGGTCGACCGTGGATTCGATGAGCGCGTCGACCACCGCCGCGACGGCCAAGCTCTCGATGGTTTCTCCGGCATGCCGGCCAAAGGTGGTGGAGCCGATGCCGGCAATGAATACGTCACGCATGATGATGTTCTGATTCCAGGGTTTGACGAAGGGCCGTCTTGAGAACCTTGCCGTAGTTGTTCTTGGGCAGCGAATCCACCATCCGGTATTCCTTGGGCCGCTTGAAGCGGGCAATATGGTCCAGACACAGGGCATCCAAGTCGATCGGTGCGAGGTCCGCGCCCGGACGCGGCACCACGAAGGCCACGACGGTCTCGCCCCACTCGACATCCGGTCGCCCCACGACCGAACATTCCAGTACCCCGGGATGCAGCAGCAGCACTTCCTCGATCTCGCGCGGGTAGATGTTGGTGCCGCCGCTGATGATCATGTCCTTAGACCGGTCGCGCAGGAACAGGTAGCCGCGCTCGTCCAGCAAACCGACGTCGCCGGTCCACAGCCAGCCGCCGCGCAGCGCGCTGGCCGTAGCCGAGGGGTTGTTCCAGTAGCCACTCATGACGCAGTCGCTGCGGGTGATGACCTCGCCGACCTCGCCCACGGCCACATCCCGGCCGGCGTCGTCGACCACCCGTACTTCCACGCCAGTGCGCGGCACGCCACAGGAGGCCAGCGTCTGGCGGTGTCGCTCACCGCCGTCGCCCGCGTGCGCGGACTGCGGCAGGCCGGTGATGGTCATCGGACTCTCGCCCTGACCGTACAGCTGGTAAAGCCGTGGCCCGAAGCAGTCGATGGCGCGCATGAGGTCACTCACGTACATCGGTCCGCCGCCGTAATACAGCGTGCGCAGCCCCGGGTAATCGCGGCCCGGCGTGACGCTGCCCAGCAGCCGCGTGACCATCGTCGGCGCGCCAAAAACGGTCACGTTGTGGCAGGTTTCAAACGTCTCCAGTATTTGCTCGGGATCGAATCCGTCCATGATCACTTGGCTGCCCCCGCCCAAGAGGTGAGGCAGGCTGTAGAGACCCGAGGCATGCGACAGCGGCGCCGCATGGAGCTTGGTATCGCCGGGCCGGACCTGCTCGATGTCGGCAGCGTAGGCCAGGCTCATGAAGAGCAGATTGCGGTGCGACAGCATCGCGCCCTTGGGCCGGCCGGTGGTGCCGGAGGTGTAGAAAATCCAGGCCAGATCGGTGGGGCTGACCTCGACGCAGCCGATGGGTGCGGCCTCGTAAAGCCGCGCATGGGCCAGCGAGCCGGTGGCCAGCAGGCTGCCGCCGGAATCGCCGTCCCGCAGCACACGGGCCAGTTCGTCGGCCAGGCTGTCGCTTGCCACCACCAGCTTGGCGCCGCAATCGCGCACGATGTGCTCAACCTCCTTGGCATGCAGTTTTGCGTTCACCGGAACGACGCAAAGCCCAGCCGTCCAGCAGGCAAAGAGCAGGTCGAACATTTCAGGGCGGTTTTCCATGTACAGCACGACCCTCTCGCCAGGGCCCAGACCGCTGGTGGCACGCAGGCCTCCCGCCAAGGCGCAGATGCGCCGCGCAAACCCGGCGAAGCTCAGCGTGTCGGCGCTGTAGCCGTGGGCCGCCAGCGAATGAGGCCGCTTGCTTGCATGCCGCGCAAGGGTACGGTCGATCAGCGCGGTGGCCTCCGGGCTAGCCCGAGCACGGTTCATCAGGAAGTGCGCGATGCTGGACATTCAGCGGACTCTCTTTGCTTTTTCACGGGCTGGCAGGCGGGGGATGGACTGCAGAAAATAAGCAGCGAACGCGTCCAGCGGCTGGCCGCTGCGCTCGACCTTGGCGCGCAGGATGGCGCCTTCCCAACCGATCCAGAACAGCTGAGCGAGCTGCTTCGGGTTGGCGGCAGCAGCGATGTCACCATCGTCGCGCGCCTCTTGCAGAAGCGTCTCAATCCAGCCTTCCCACTTGCGAAACACCGCGCGTAGCTGGTCTCGCAGCACCGCGTCGTGCGGCCCCAGCTCTTGGCTGAGGTTGCCGATCAGGCAGCCGCGCCGCCAGCCATGGCGGGCCATGCCCTTGCGTGCCTCCGCCATCCAGGCCTGCAGCCGATCCAGCGGTGGCACCACAGGGTCGCGCAGGATTCG
>JAYVDE010000427.1:0-4380 GCA_043749575.1 Burkholderiaceae bacterium
TCATGGACGTGGCATCAGTTTGGCGCGGCCAGCGCCCGCCGACCACCCCGGACCTGCGTGGTACGGACCCCCGATGTGCGGGATGACCGGCGGGCGTGAGGCGCCATTTTCGGCCGCGTTGGAGCCATTCGTGGTCGGGCGAGAAATCGACCTGCAGCGCCAGCAGCGCGGCGGGCTGCACTGAGCGCCTGTGATTATTTCGCCCATGCCCGCTCATCACAGGCTCTGACCCGACGAGGGCTTGCGCGGGCGCGGCCGGGGTTTGCTTTGGCCGCGCGGCGGACGTCACGGCCGGCGAGGCAGGCGAGGCCCGAGAGGGCCGATCAGCGCGCCGGGCCGGGCCGCAGGCGCTCGGCCGGATCGACCGCAGCAGCCGGGTCCATCTCGATGGCCACCTGGGTACACACCGCCCGGCACAGCGTGGCCACGCGCTCGCTCTGCAGGCGGTAGTAGATCTGGGTGCTGTCGCGCCGCTTGCCCAGCACGCCCGCGCGGTACAGCGTAGACAGGTGCTGCGACATGTTGGGCTGGGTGGTGTCGATCTCGCCGAGCAGCTCGGAGACGTTTTTCTCACCGTTGCACAAGACGCTGATGATCTTCAGCCGCACCGGGGTAGACAGCAGCGAAAACAACTCGGCCACCGATTCAAAAACAGCGTCTTCAGGGGAACTCGGTTCCGGGGCCATGGTCATCGCCTTGCGCATGGCTTCGATTGTATTGGCAAGCACGGATAGAGCGATGCAAGCTGCCCTTTGCGGACTTGGCATGCGCTGCAGCGGTGCTGCTGCTACTTGGTGCCCAGGCCCAGGTCGGCGTCGCGGAGGATCGACGGCGTGGCGCGCTCGGCCGTTGCCCCGGGCAAGCCCAGCAGCGCGGCCGGCACGCTGACCGGCAGCGCCACCACATCGCCCAGCGCGGCGGGCGCCGAGGCCGCCGTTGGCGGCAGCGCAGCGGCGTCGGCGGCCAGCGGCCGCAGCGCCAAGGACCGAGAGGAGGCAAGAGCGGCGCCAACCGGGGGGGGTTGCCGACAGTGCTGCGGTCATTTGGCTTCGCGCTCCATCAGCAAGTAGGTGTTGTAGGCATTCATGCGCTTGGCCGCCTGGAACAGGGGCAAGTCGCTGAAACGCGACCAGTCGGTACGGGCATAGGCCTCGTCGAACGGCTCCATGTTGCGCGCGGCCTCGCCCATGCGGTCGCGCAGGGTCTGCAGGTAGTCGCGCGTCAGCGCCATGTCGACCCGGGGTTCGCTCGACGGCGGGCCATGGCCGGGCACGACGAGCTTGGCATCCAGTGCCAGCAGGCGATCGAGCGCGCGGATCCAGCCTGCACTGTCGGCCTGGCCGACAAACGGGATGCGGCCGCGAAACAACAGGTCGCCCGAGAACAGCAGGCCGAGCGAGGGCACAAACACCACCAGGTCCTCGGGCGTGTGCGACGGCCCGACCGGACGCAGCAAAAAATCAGTCTGGCCGACCCGGATCACGGTGTCGGCCTGGGCCTCGGCCTCGGCGTCTGGCAGGCCGACCCAACGATCAGCCAGCACCAGCCGGGTGTGCTCGTCGACCGCCGGAAACAGCGTTTCACGGCTGGCCTGCAGCCGCAGGCGGGCGGTGTCCGATTCAAGGTAATCACGGGCCAGCGTGTGCGCCACGATGGTGGCGGCCTGGTCGCGGAACACCTGCAAGCCATAGATGTGGTCGGCGTGGTAATGGGTGACGATCACCCACTTGACCGGCAGCGGCGTGATGCGGCGAATCTCGGCCAGCAACTGCACGGTCAGCGGCGGCGAGCCCAGCGCGTCAATCAGCACCACGCCGTCGTCGGTGACCACGAAGGCCGCGTTGGAGATGAAGTTCTGATTGGCCGCCGAGCCCAGCGCCGACAAGCCCTGCACGAAGTACGCGCCGTCGGCAAGCTTCACCGCCGTCATCTTGACGCTGGCCGCCTCGACTGGCGGCGCCACGCCGTGCGCCTGGGGTTGGGGCTGGGCCTCGGCAAACCCCGGCAGCAAGCCCAGCGCAGGCTGTGCGTATTCGCGAAGATCGGATAAGGGATAACACTAAATCAGCATTCAATGATATTTTAGACGCTATACGCTCCACCCAAGCCGCGCATCAAGCACCGCCCAGCGCGTGCTTGGCGTGTTGAACACGCCGCCCACCGCCAAGAGCAACGAACCGCCAAACCCTGGAGAACCGGATGCACGCACCCTCTTTCAATCGTTGGCGCCCGCTGGCTGCCACCCTCGTGCTGGCCGCGCTCGCCGGCCTGGCGACCTCGGCCACCGCCCAAGACGCCCAGGATGCCCAGAAGCTGCGCAACCGCTCGCTGGCAGCCACCTGCGCCCAGTGCCATGGCACCGACGGCCGTGCGGTCGAGGGCCAGTCTCTGGTGCGCTTGGCCGGCCTGCAGCAGGACTACTTGCTCAAGCAGCTGATGGCTTTTCGCAACGGCCAGCGGCCGGCAACGGTCATGCACCAGATCACCCGCGGCTACTCCCCGGAGCAGCTTGAGACCATTGCCGCCTATTTCGCGGCACAGAAGTAAGCAGGCCACCATGCAACGCAGACATCTCCTGGCCGGCCTGGTGGCCGGCGGCACCCTGGGCCTGGCCGGCTGTGCCAGCACCGGCGGCTCGCCATCCAAGGCCCGTGTGCTGGTGGTCGGTGGCGGCTACGGCGGCGCCACCGCAGCCAAGTACGTGCGCCTGCTGTCGGACTACCGCATCGACGTGACGATGGTCGAGCCGAACGCGCAATTCGTCTCCTGCCCGGTCTCCAACCTGGTGCTGGCCGGCGTGAAGACCCTGGCCGACATCACCAAGCCCTACAGCGGCCTGTCGGCCCGCCACGGCGTGCGGCTGGTGCAGGACGCAGTGGCCTCAATCGACCCGACCCAGCGCATCGCCACGCTGGCCTCGGGCGGCACGCTGGCCTACGACAAACTGGTGCTGGCGCCGGGCATCGACTTCCAATGGGAGCAGACCGAGGGCCTGAAGGCGGCGCACGACAGCGGCCAGATCCTGCACGCCTGGAAAGCCGGCGCCGAGACGATGGCGCTGCGCCGCCAGCTGGAGGCCATGCGCGACGGCGGGCTCTACGCCATCACCATCCCCGAGGCGCCCTACCGCTGCCCACCCGGGCCCTACGAACGAGCCAGCGTGGTGGCCGCCTACTTCAAGCAGGCCAAACCGAAATCGAAGGTGCTGATCCTCGACGCCAACCCCGACGTCACTTCCAAGGGCGCGCTGTTCAAGAAGGCCTGGAAGGAGTTGTACGGCGACATGATCGAGTACCGCCCGCAGCACAAGGTGGCCGCCGTCGATAGCAAGACCAATCGCCTGAAGTTCGAGGTGCAAGAGGACGTCAAGGCCGACGTGCTGAATGTGCTGCCGGTGATGCGTGCCGGCGCGCTGGCGGTGCAAACCGGGCTGGCCAACGCCAACGGCCGCTGGTGCCATGTCAATTTCCTGAGCTTCGAATCGACCGCGGCGAAGAACATCCACGTCATCGGCGACTCGATCCAGGTGGCCCAGGGCATGCCCAAGTCGGGTCACATGGCCAACTCGCACGCCAAGGTCACGGCCGCCGCCATCGTGGCCGAGTTGCAGGGCCTGGAAGTCGACCCGCACCCGATGCTGACCAACGTCTGCATGAGCTATGTCGACGCCACCCAGGCGATCCACGTCGCCAGCGTGCACGGCTACGAGGCGGCCAAGAAGAGCTTCTCGCCCATCGCCGGCTCGGGCGGCGTGTCGGACATGCGCTCCGAGCTGGAAGGCCGCTACGCCGAAGCCTGGGCGCGCAACATCTGGGCCGACATGCTGATGTGATGCCCGGTGGCTGACTTTCCCGAACGACCGGTCCCGTCAGTTCAGCCTGGCGCGCCAGGCGGCCACTGAAAGTCAGCACCGTGCCGCCAAGCACCCGTCAGCCCGTCAGCCCGTCATCTCATCATCCCGCCAGCCCCGGGTTGCCCGCCACGCCCATCAGCCTGGGCGTGTTGAAGCGGTGTGGCGTGACCCGCCCGCCGGCGTTGGTCACCAGCGTCTTGCCGCCGGCCGTACTGCCACCGTTCGCGACCGGTATCGCCAGCGGCACGCCATCGTGGGTGTGGCCGCCGAAGATCGCGTCGATGCCGCGCACCCGGCTGGCCATCTTCAGGTCGACGTCCATGCCGTTGTGCGACAGCACCACCACCACCTGCGCCCCCTTGCCACGGGCTTGGTCGACCATCGCCTGCATGTTTTCCTCCTGGATGCCGAAGCGCCAGTCGGCGACTAAGGCCATGCTGAACAAGTCCTCGCGAGTGTGGGCGCCCTGGTTTGGGCTGGGCTGCAAGGCGCAAACCACAGCCATAGCCCAGCTATGGCGAGGATTT
>JAYVDE010000428.1:0-11482 GCA_043749575.1 Burkholderiaceae bacterium
TCAGCGACGGCTTGTCTGCCGTCTACACCTACTACGACCCCGACCATGCCGGCGGCCTGGGCACCTACGGCGTGCTGTGGCAGATCGAGCAGACGCGCCAGTTGAAGCTGCCGCACCTGTACCTGGGTTACTGGATCGCGCAGAGCGACAAAATGGCCTACAAGGCCGGCTTCGGACCGCACCAGCAACTGGTTGAAGGTGAATGGCGCTGGGCGCCGGGCGCATTGACCGCCGCCGAAGCCGTCGGGGCTGCCGGGGCCACTGCGGCCACCGGGACAACTCCGCCGGCCTGAGCCACGCCGCCGCTGCCCTGCTGGCGACAGGTGCGCAGCCCCTGCCCGCCTACAATCTGCCGATGAATATTTCCCCTGTTCCCGAGTTGGTGGCCGAGCTGGCGGCCGGTCGCATGGTGATCCTGGTCGATGAAGAAGACCGCGAGAACGAAGGCGATCTGGTGCTGGCCGCCGACCACGTGTCGCCCGAGGCGATCAACTTCATGGCCCGGTTCGGCCGCGGCCTGATCTGCCTCACCTTGACCCGCGAGCGTTGCGAGCGCCTGCAACTGCCGCCGATGACGGTGCGCAACGGCACGGTGCACGGCACCGCGTTCACGGTCTCGATCGAAGCCGCCAGCGGCGTGACCACCGGCATCAGCGCGGCTGATCGCGCCCGTACCGTGGCCGCTGCGGTGGCCCGCGACGCCGTCGCCACCGACCTGGTGCAGCCCGGCCACATCTTCCCGCTGCAGGCCCAAGAGGGCGGCGTGCTGATGCGCGCCGGCCACACCGAAGCCGGCTGTGACCTGGCGGCAATGGCCGGCTGCACCGCCGCCGCGGTCATCTGCGAGGTGATGAACGACGACGGCACCATGGCCCGCCTGCCCGACCTGCAGATCTTCGCCAAGGAGCACGGGCTGAAGATCGGCACCATCGCCGACCTGATCGCCTACCGTTCGCACAATGAATCGCTGATCGAGTGCCTGGGCGAGCGCGAGCTGACCACGGCGCAAGGCGTCTTCCAGTGCAGCGCGTTCCGCGACCACTCCGGCGGCCTGCACCTGGCGCTGCGCCACGGCCAGTGGAGCCCTGGCGACGAGGTGATGGTGCGGGTGCACGAGCCCTTCACCGCGATGGACCTGCTCGACGTGGGCACCAGCGGCCATTCGTGGCCGCTGCCCAAGGCCCTGGAAACGCTGCAGCAAGCGCCGGCTGGCGTGGCCGTGCTGCTGAACTGCGGCCACGATGTCGAGACCCTGCTGCCCCAGGTGCTGCCGCAGCAGTTGCCGCGGGTGCCGCGTGGCATGCAGATGGCCCTGCGCACTTACGGCGTGGGCGCGCAGATCCTGCGTGATATGGGTGTCACCCGCATGAAGCTGCTGGGCACCCCGCGCCGCATGCCCAGCATGGTGGGCTACGGGCTTGAGGTCACCAGTTTCGTGGCCGCCGGCCGCTGACTTTCCCGCTAACTTCCCAACTGACGCCCCGCCGACCCCGCCGAGCCCAAGCTCCTGCGTTCTTTTTCTGAAAGTTTCCATGCAACACGCGAACCAAGGCGAAGCCGCCAACCTGGACGGCAGCCAGCTGTCTATCGGCATCGTCCAGGCCCGCTTCAACGCTGACCTGACCGGCAAATTAGCCGAGGCCTGCCTGGCTGAATTGGCCGCGCTGGGGGTCACGCCCGACAACATCCGCCATGTCACCGTGCCCGGCGCGCTAGAGGTTCCGGTGGCCCTGCAGGCGCTGGCCGAGACCGAGGACTTCGACGCGCTGATCGCGCTGGGTTGCATCATCCGCGGCGAGACCTACCACTTCGAGCTGGTGGCCAACGAAAGCGGCGCCGGCGTCAGCCGGGTGGCGCTGGACAACATGCTGCCGGTGGTCAACGCCATCCTCACGGTCGAGAACGAGGCGCAAGCCTGGGCCCGTGCCGAAGACAAGGGCCGCGACGCCGCCCGCGTGGCGGTCGAGATGGCCAACTTGCTGGATCAACTGACATGAGCCTGCCGGGCGAATTCTGCAGCGCGCAGCCCGAAAGTAGCCGATGAACGAGCCGCTGATTCCCCAGGATTCGGCTGACAGCCGCGCGCCCGCCGACCCCAAGGCCAGCCCCAAGTCCGATGCCAGGCCGGCCCGCAAGCCGCAGGCCAAGTCGGGCCGCCGCCGCGCGCGTGAATTGGCGCTGCAAGGCCTCTACCAATGGCTGGTCAGTGGCGGCGCCGGCGCCGATATCGAGGCCCACATCCGCGAGATCGAAGGCTTCGACAAGTGCGACCGGCTGCACTTCGACGCGCTGCTGCACGGCGGCATTGCCGAGGCGGCGGCGCTCGACGCGGTGCTGGCACGCCATGTCGACCGCAAGACCACCGACTTGTCGCCGGTCGAGCACGCGGTGCTGATGATCGGCACCTACGAGCTGACGCACTGCCTGGACATCCCCTACCGGGTGGTCATCAACGAGGCGGTTGAGCTGGCCAAGAGCTTTGGCGGCACCGACGGCCACAAGTACGTCAACGGCGTGCTCGACAAGGCCGCCAGCGACCTGCGCACGCTGGAAGTGCAGGCCCGGCTGGCGGCCAAGCGCGCGGCGGGCTGAGCGCAGCACCAGGGGCGGGTGGCTCAGGCGGCGCTGCTCAGGCGGCGCTGCTCAGGCGGCGCCGCGCCACACCAGCATTGCCGCCGCCAGGTCTTCCAGCGCGGTGCCCACCGACTTGAAGACCGTGCGCTCGGCGGCCGACCGCCGGCCGCCGGACTCACCCCGCGCCAGGCTGGCCAGCGTGCCGCGCACCGCGCCCGGCGCGATCACGCTGCGCGCCAGCGGCCCCAGCAAGTCACCGCTTTTGAGCAACGCCTCGGCGGTGTCGATGTAGAGCGCGGCGCCGGCAAAGCAGGCGTCGTCGGCCTCGCGCATCGCCGGCGTGAAGCTGCCGATCAGGTCGAGGTGGCAGCCCGGCTGCAGCCAGGCGCCCTGCACCAGCGGCTCGGTGGCCAGCGTGGCGCAGCTGACGATGTCGGCCGCCCGCACCGCGCTGGCCAGGTCGACCACCGCCCGCGCGTCCAGCCCTTCGGCACGCCACAATGCGGCCATCGCCTGCGCCTTCGCCGGCGTGCGCGCCCAGACACTGACCCGCTCGATCGGCCGCACCACGCGGTAGGCGGCCGGCAGCAGCCGGGCCACCCGGCCGGCGCCGACCACCAGCAGGTGGCGGGCATCGTCGCGCGCCAGCCAGCGTGCGGCCAGCGCTGACGCCGCCGCCGTGCGCCGGCTGGTGATCTGGTCGCCGTCCAGCAACGCCAGCGGCACGCCGGTGGCGGCGTTGAACAGCAGGTAGGTCGAATGCAGGCCTGGCAGGCCCAAGACCGCATTGCCCGGCGCGATGTTGACGATCTTCACGCCGTAGTGGCTGCCGGGTAGCCAAGCCGGCATGACCAGCGAGGTGACGGCCGCGGCGCCCGGCCCGGCAATGGCGTGCACCTGGCGCGCGGGCACCTCGCAGCCCTGCGCAAACAGCGCTTGCAGCGCCGGGATCAAGCGGCTGAACGGCAGTGCTTGGGCGGTGGCGGCAGCGTCGATGATCTGCATCGCAGGGTCTGGTGGCACTTGTGGCGCTTGGCCCGGCCGGTCAGCGAAAGCTGGCCAGCAGGATGCTGGTTTCGGTGGCGGCGATGCCCTTGATCAACCGCACCCGCTCCAGCACCGCCGAGAGTTCGGCGTTCGATGCGGCGCGCAATTCGGCCCACAGATCCCAGCGGCCATTGGTGTCGTGCAGAGCGACCACGCCGGGTTCGCCCAGCAGGCTGGCGACCACCGCACGGGTCTGGTTGCCCTCGACCCGCACGCCCATCCAGGCGCGGATCTGGTTCGGCTGCGCATCGGGCCGCAGGCGCACGCTGTAACCGACGATGACCTGCGTGTCCTCGAGCTTGCGCAGCCGGTTGCTGACGGTGCCGCGCGACACGCCCAGCTTGAGCGCCAGGGTGGCGATGGGCGTGCGCGCATCTTGGCGCAGCAGGGCGATCAGGGCGTGGTCGGTTTCGTCCATCGGCGGGGGCTGCAAAGCGGGAGGAAAGCCGGCTTCATCATAGGAGAAGGCAGGCTGATCAACGGGCCAGCCAGCGGTGCCATCAGCGTCTTGGTTGGTCAGGTCAAGGCCTGCGGTGTCAGGCCAGACGCCCCTGTTTCAGCCCGCGGCCAGCGCCTGCACCTGCTGCAGCAACTGCGCGATGTAGGGGTCCTCTATGGCCAGCGCATCGAGCTGCGCGGCCAGCTGTTCGAGGTAGTCGCGGTTGCTGCCGATCACGCCGCAGGCGGTGGCGATGATGGCCGCCGCCTGCGGCAGCGACAGGTCGCCGGCGTAGCCTTCGTGCACCCGGTTCGACACGAACACCAGCGCGGTGACCGGGCCTTGCGGCGTGACCACCGCCAACCAGGTCGGGCAGTAGCCGTTGCGCAGCATTTCGCGCCGCCAGACCATGCCCGACTCGAACTCGACCTGATCGGCCGGGATGCGAAAGGCCAGCCCACGGCAGCTGGCCGCCGACGGCTCCAGCGACAGCGTGAGCGCCGGCTGGGCCGGCGTGCCGCGGCCCATCGTCGTCTTGTAGCTGAAGCGGCGCTCAAAGCCCGGCAGATCGGCTTGCCGCACCTCGGCAAAGTGAACGCCAGGGTCCCACATCAGCGAGCCGTAACCGAACAGCCACAGGTCTTGCGGCGTGTCCAAGTCGCCCAACATCGCGCGGCGGGTGTCTTCGAGCTGCTGGTCAGACTGGCGCCAGGACGCCGGCAGGCCGTGGTCCTGCGCCCGCGCATCCCAGCGCGCGAGCGTGTCGGTGGTCATCCGCACGGCCGACAGCTCGGCCGGCGTCAGGCGATGGCGCAGCGCGGGCAAGTGGCTGAAGGGATCGAGCGGCGCGGCCATCGCAACGATCAAGGTTGGCGTGGCGGCAAGTCGCGGCGCGCCGGCTTGGCCGCGGGTTGGCTGCGCGCAAAGGCCTGGCTCACATAGTCGCGAATGTTCTTCTGGAACAAGTCGGGTTGCGCGACCAGCTTGATGTGCCGACGCTTCTTGCCGTCGCCTTCCAGCACACCGTGGGGGTCGTCCAGTTCAGCGCCTCGGCTGAACTCCAGCGCGACATGCTTGGGGTATGAAAACAAGCCGCAGAACGGCGCACCGGCCGAAAATAGAATGCCGCCGTACTTGATCTCTTCGGTGATCTTGGCGTCTACACCCAAGACCAGGTTGCGCAGCCGAAAGACCAGATCGTGTCGCGCGCCACTTTCGAATTGCAGTTCATGGACAAACAGATCAACGAGGGGGTTATTCATTTTCTTTCGGCTGGCACAGTTGGCGACCTTGACCTGGTCTTGGCACTGCTAGTAGTCCGTTTCACCAAAAACACTACATGAAATCGCGTCTTTTTCCGCCATGCGTCGTTGCATCCCCTTGCCGCACTGGCAGTGCGACTTCGGGTCTACGCCTAGCCTGGCGAAAAAATCCATCGATTTAATTTCGTAATGCCTTTGGTGAAACGAACTACTAGGTGATGGATGGATTTGAAGTTGCGGCTGCAGTTGCGGTTGCGGTTGCCGGCCCGACTCAAAGCGCGACAGGCTGCTGGACCGGCTCGACCGTCACGCCGACCACCGGCGGGGCCATGCCGCCGCCGCGGATCACGCCACGCAGCGGCGCCACGTCGGCGTAGTCGCGGCCCCAGGCCAGGGTGACGTGGTCCTGGCCCACCCACAGGTTGTTGGTCGGGTCCAGCGCCGCCCAGCCGTGCACGGGGCACCACACCGCCACCCAGGCGTGGCTGGCGTCGGCGCCGATCAGCCGAGGCTGGCCTTCGGGCGGCTGGGTCAGCAGGTAACCGCTGACGTAACGGGCCGCCAGCCCCAGGCTGCGCATCGCGCCGATCATCAGGTGCGCGAAGTCCTGGCAGACACCCTGCCCTTGATCCAGTGCCTGCAGCGCGTTGGTGGCCACGTCGGTGGTCTGCGGCTTGAAGGCCATGTGCCGGAAGATGTGGTCCATCAGCGCCTGCGCGGCGTGCAGCAGCGGCCGTCCGGGCGTGAACAGCCAACGCGCGAAATCGGCCAGCCGAGCATGCTGCGGCGCAAAGTGGCTGGGCAGCACAAATTCGACCGCGTCGGGTTGGATCACGCCGGCGCGGTAACGCAGGGCCTGAGCGACCACCTCCCAGGGCGGGCTGTGCGGGCTGTCGTGCTGCGGTGGCTGCGCCAGCAAGACCCGGAACCGGCTGGTCACGGTCAGCGTGTCGTGCATCCGCGAATGGCTGAAGCCGTGGCGCCAGTTGCCAAAGACATCGCGGCTTTCCTGCACCGCGCTGTCGGGCGGCGGGTCGATCTGCAGCGCCCAGTGTTGCAGCTGCTGGCCCGCAGTGTCGCGCGGGCGCAGCCAGGCGCTGTGGTGAGCCACCTCCACCGGGGTGTCGTAGTTGTAGCGGGTCTGGTGAACCACCGACAAGCGGCGCGTTCCGGGCGCTTGGCCATCACGCCAGGCCGGTGGCTGCAGTGCGGGCAGCGCGGTGGCTGCCGGACCTTGGGTCTGGCTCTGGCTCTGGCTCTGGCTCTGGGTCTGGCTCTGGCTGTCGTCGTCGCTCTGGTTCTGGTTCTGAGCCTGGGCCTGGGCCTGGGCCTGCATTTGGCCTGCCGCAAAGAAGTCGTTCATTGCCACACCGTGCGGTCGGGTGATTCGACGTGGGCGAACAAGTGGCGCCCCACTTCGTCGGACAACTGCCGCGCCGCATCGCAACAGTCGTGCAGCGCGTGGATCAGCGCGCTGTGGCGCTGGTCGGCATCGGGGCACGACAGGCTGGCCAGCGGCCATTGCTGCGGCTCGGGCAGGCCGTTGCTGACGTCGCGCAGCCAGTCAGCGTCTTGGTGGGCCAGCTTGCGCAGCCGGTCGCGCATGGTGCGCGCCACCCAGGCCAGGCTGCGCGGGTTGTCGGTGTCGGCCACCAGCAGGTGCAGCAGCGGCAGCACCTCGCGCCGGCCCTGGAACTGCGCGCGATAAGTGATTACGCTGTCGAACAGGCTCAGCAGCAGCCCGAAGCCGTCGTCGGCCTGGTGCACCTTCAGCTCGAAGCCCAGCGCCAGCGCGTGCGACAACATGCTCAGCCGCTCGATCTGGCGGCCCACGCTGAGCAGGCGCCAGCCGTCGTCGCGGGTCATGCGGTCAGTCTGCGCGCCGGTGATGGCGGCCAGATGCGTGGCCACACGCGCCAGCACGCCCAGCACGTCGGAGGCGGGCGCGGCGCCCTCACCGAGCGCCAGCACCACGGCCAGATGCTGTTCGAAATGCTCGTCCACTTCCTGGATCAGCTTCCAGTGCTCGGGCGACAGGCGCTCGCGCAGGGTCTGCGCGCACTCGCGCAGGCTGCGCAGGTTGTGGGCCACGCTGGTGGTCGGGCTGCGGTTGAGCTTGGGTTTGGCAGCAGCACCAGAAGTGGCCGGGCTCTCAACTGCCAGGCCGTGCAGCAGCGCCCGCTCGAAGACCCGCGGCGCCTTCAGCGCGCTGGGCACAGCCGCGCCGATCAGGCCGTGGTAGCGGGCCAGCCGGTCCAGCAGTTTGAGCACCGGCTCGCTGGCTTCGTGCAGCGACTCCAGCATCACGCGCACCAGGCGCACCGAGTTTTCGGCGCGCTCGGTGTAGCGGCCCAACCAGAACAAGTGCTCGGCCGAACGGCTGGTGACGGTGCGATGCCAGCCCGTCAGGTCGTCCGCTGTCAGCGGCTTGGGCAGCAGCGTGCTCTGGTCGACCGCGCCTTGGGTGATGACCCAGGTGTCCACGCTGGCGCTGCCGTGCTGCATGCTCAGCCAGGGGTCGTGTGCGTTGCCGTCCAGCTCGGCGCACGGCGCCTGGGCACGACCGGCCACGCGGGTCAGCGCACCGGGCAGCACCCGCCAGCCGCCGGTGCCGTCGGCCAGCGCGAAGACCCGCAGCACCGCGGCACGCGGCTGCAGCTGGCCGTCGACCCAGACCGGGGTTTCGCTGGGCCGTACCCGCTCCTGCAAGGTGTAGGCAGCGCTCTGCTGGTCAATGCGGGCGGCCAGCGCGGCACGTTCGGCCGCGCTCAACTGGGCCGCCACCTGGGGGCCGAAGCCACTGTCGGGGAAGGTGGGCGCCACAACAAAGTCAGCCAGCCGCTCACGCTGGTCGCGCCACACCGTCGCCTCACCGCACCACCAGCTGGTACTGGCGGGCAGCAGCAGCTGTTCGCCCAGCAGGCGCCTGGCAACGCCTGGCCAGAAGGCCGCCAGACCCGGGCTTTCGAGCACTCCGGCGCCGGGCGCATTGGCCATCACCACTTCACCGGCACGCAGGGCTTGCAGCAGGCCAGGCACGCCCAGCTGGCTGTCGGGGCGCAATTCCAGCGGGTCGAGAAATTCATCGTCGACCCGGCGCAGCAGCACATGCACTTGCTCCAGGCCGTGCAAGGTCTTGAGGAACAGCTTCTTGCCGCGCACCGTCAGGTCGCTGCCTTCCACCAGGGTGACACCCAGGTAACGGGCGAGAAACACCTGCTCGAAATAGGTTTCGTTCAGCGGCCCGGGGGTCAGCAGCACGATGCGGCTGCGCTCGCCGGCCGGGCTGGCGCGCAACAAGCCGTCGAGCAGGCCGCGGAAGGTGGCGGCCAGCCGCTGCACGTGCAGGTCGGCAAATTGATCATGGAACTGCGGCGCAATGATCAGCCGGTTCTCTAGCAAGTAGCCCAGGCCAGACGGCGCCTGCAGCCGCTGGGCCAGCACGCAAAAACCGCCTTCGGGCGTGCGCGCCAGGTCAAACGCGGCAACATGCAGGCCCTGCCCCTGGCCATGCACACCGGCCGGCCACAGGCCGTGCGCCGGCCGCAGATAGTGCGGGTGGGCAAAGATCAGCGACGCCGGCAGCAGCGCATCGCGCAGCAGGGTTTGCGGGCCGTAAATGTCAGACAGCGTGGCAGCCATCAGCCGGGCGCGCTGCAGCACGCCGGCCTCGATCTGCGCCCACTCTTGCGGCTGCACGATGAAGGGCAGCAGCTCCAGTGGCCAGGGCCGGCTGCTGCCATCGGCGTAGACGTTGTAGGTGGCGCCGTCTTCGCGCACGCGGTGCTGCACCCGCAGCGCACGCGCGGCCAGATCAGCCCAGCCGTCGGTAGCCAGCGTGTTGAAAAAACGCTGCCAGTGGGCGGCCGGGTGGCGGCCGGCCGATGCGGCGGTACCGGACGCTGCGCCCCGCCATTCATCAAAATGACCAGGCGTGCCGCGCCGCGTGACGGCCGCCACCAGCTGGGCCGCTTCGGGCAGGTCGTCGTTGGCCAGCAAGCTGCTTTGCATGCCGGCATCATGCCCTGGGCGTGAAGGCTTCAACATCCGGCCCATCCCCTGCAAGTGTCTAGGCCGTGCTCAACGCCAGCCGGCGCCGGGCCGCCCCAAGGCGGCTGGACGCCCCCTTGGGGGGCAGGAGCGAAGCAACCTGGGGGCCGTCACCTCATGCCTTGCGCAGATCCAGCGTGAACGGGAACTCCAGGCTGCGCACCGGCTGGCCCACCACCATCTTGCCGGGGGTGTGGCCAATGGTGAAGAAGCGCGCCAGGCGCCGGCTTTCGGCCTCGAAGGCGTTGATCGGGAAGGTCGCGTAGCTCAGGCCACCCGGGTGCGCCACGTGGTACTGGCAGCCCCCCAGGCTGCGCTGCATCCACTGGTCGACCAAGTCGAAAGTGAGCGGCGCGTCGACGCCGATGCTGGGGTGCAGCGCACTGGGCGGCAGCCAGGCCCGGTAGCGCACACCGGCGACAAACTCGCCGGTGCGCCCGGTCGGCTGCAGCGGCACCGGCACGCCGTTGCAGGTGATCACATGGCGCGCGTTGATCAGGCCGCTGACCTTCAACTCGATGCGCTCAACCGATGAATCCACATAGCGCACGGTGCCGGCCGACGAGCCTTCTTCGCCCATCACGTGCCAGGGCTCCAGCGCCGTGCGCAGCTGCAGCTGCACACCTTCGGCGCTCAGCTCGCCGACATGGGGGAAGCGGAACTCGAAGTGCGGCGCGAACCACGCGGCCTTGAAGCCGTGGCCGGGCCCTGCGGCGTCGGCCATCTCGGTCATCACATGCTCGAAGTCTTGCCAGGTGAAGGTGGGCAGCAAGTAGCGGTCATGCAGCTCGTTACCCCAGCGCACCAATGCCTGGCGGTAGGGCTGGTTCCAAAAGCGCGCCACCAGCGCCCGCAGCAGCAGCTGCTGGACGATCGACATGCGCGCATGCGGCGGCATCTCGAAGGCGCGCAGCTCCAACAGGCCCAAGCGGCCCGTGGCGCTGTCGGGTGAGTACAGCTTGTCGATGCAGAACTCGCTGCGGTGGGTGTTGCCGGTGATGTCGACCAGGATGTTGCGCAGCGTGCGGTCGACCAGCCAGGGTGGCATCTGCTCACCGTAGACCAGGCGGTTTTTCTCGATCTCGCCGAGCGCGATTTCCAGCTCGTAGAGCTGGTCGTTGCGGGCTTCGTCGACCCGCGGTGCCTGGCTGGTGGGGCCGATGAACATGCCCGAGAACAAGTAACTCAGCGACGGGTGGTTGTGCCAATAGGCCAGCAGCGAGCCCAGCACATCGGGCCGGCGCAGAAAGGGGCTGTCGGCCGGGCTGGCCCCGCCCATCACGAAGTGGTTGCCACCGCCGGTGCCGGTGTGGCGGCCGTCGAGCATGAACTTCTCGGTCGACAGCCGCGACAACCAGGCCGCGTCGTAGAGGAATTCGGTGTGCTCGACCAGTTCGGTCCAATTGCTGGCGGGGTGGATGTTGACCTCGATGACCCCCGGGTCGGGCGTGACCTGCAGCACTTTCAGGCGCGGGTCGCGCGGCGGCGGGTAGCCTTCAAGCATGATCGTCACGCCCTGCTCGGCCGCCGTGGCTTCTACCGCGGCCAGCAGTTCCAGGTAGTCCTCCAGCGACTTCAGCGGCGGCATGAAGACATAAAGCACGCCACTGGGCTCGCCGACCTTCTCGGCCTTGGGACCGTTGGCGCGGCGGGGGTCGCGCACTTCGACCACCAGCGCGGTGCGGGTGATCCCGGCGGCCGATTCACCCCGCAGCGGTTCGGCTGTGCTGGCGTTGAGTGGCGCGCTGGCGTTGATGGACGCGCTGGCGCTGGCAGTCAGGTTCGCCGCGGCGCCGGGCTGGCCTGGGCCTCGAGCACCCGCCAGCAGCGCCGCACCTGCGGCAACTGCTGCCGCCGGGCCTGCAGTAGGTGTGGCACCCGCCAACGCAACACCCGCAGCCCCCGCTTCACCCGAAGACTCAGCGCGCCGGGCCGCCAGACCGTTGGCCTGCAGCGCCACCACACCCCCTTCGGCAAAACCACCCCCGATCACGTGGGCGGCGTACTGGCTGCGGATCTCGGCGGCGGCCGGCAATGCGTCGCGCGGCGAAAACGGGTCGGCCTCGATGTGGTACGGGTAATCGGTGCTCTTGACCCAGGGCAGGCTGTC
>JAYVDE010000429.1:0-11475 GCA_043749575.1 Burkholderiaceae bacterium
GCGCAGTACGCGCTGTCGTGGGCGGCCCACCGCGGCGTGCAGAACCTGCGCGAGGTGTTGTTCGAACGCATCCTCACCGCCCAGCCGGCGATGTTTACCCGCCATTCGACCAGCAACCTGACCAACACCCTGGTCTACGAGGTGCAGAGCGGCGCGCAGCAACTGGTCAACTCGGTGCTCACGCTGCTGAAGGATTCGCTGACCCTGCTGGCGCTGCTGGTCTACCTGTTCTGGCTGAACTGGAAGTTGACGCTGTTCGTCGGCGTGCTGTTCCCGGCGGTGGCGCTGCTGATGCGCAGCGTGGGCAAGCGGCTGCACCGGCTGGCGCGCGAAGGCCAGGACGCCACCGACGGCCTGGCCTACGTGGTCGAGGAAAACGTGCTGGCCTGGCGCATCGTGCGGCTGCACGGCGCGGCGCCGGCGCAGGCCCGCCGCTTCGAGCAGCACGCGCTGACGCTGCGCCGGGTGTTGATGAAGATCGTCGCTGCCAGCGGCCTGATGACCCCGCTGACCCAGTTGTTCACCGCGCTGGCGCTGTCGGCAGTGATCGTCGTCGCGCTGTGGCAGAGCAACGCCACCGGTGTCACGGTGGGCGGCTTCGTCGCCTTCATCACCGCGATGTTGATGCTGGTGGCGCCGGTCAAGCACCTGTCGGACGTGATGGCGCCCATCACCCGCGGCCTGGCATCGATCGAGCGCGGGCTGGAGCTGCTGGACAACAACCCGGCCGAGGTCGGTGGCACGCACGCCGTGGCCCGCGCCGAAGGCCGGCTGCAGCTGCAAGACGTGGTGCTGCGTTACCGCGACGACCAGGCGCCGGCGCTGGCTGGCCTGACGCTGGGCATCGCCGCCGGCGAGACCGTGGCCCTGGTGGGCCCGTCGGGCGCCGGCAAGTCGTCGCTGATCAACCTGCTGCCACGCTTCGTGCTGCCCACCAGCGGCCAGCTGCTGCTCGACGGCGTGCCGCTGGGCGACTGGCAGACCGACGCGCTGCGGCGCCAGTTTGCGTTGGTCAGCCAGGACGTGGTGATGTTCAACGACAGCATCGCCGCCAACGTGGCGCTGGGCGCCGACCCGGCGGAGCCCGGCTACGAGGCCCGGGTGCAGGCCGCGCTGGTCGGCGCCAACCTGGCCGACTTCGTCGCCGGCTTGCCGCAAGGCATGCACAGCCCCGTCGGCCACAACGCCAGCCAGCTGTCGGGCGGCCAGCGCCAGCGCTTAGCGATCGCCCGCGCGCTGTACAAGGACGCGCCGATCCTGATCCTCGACGAAGCCACCTCGGCGCTCGACAGCGAAAGCGAGCGCGCCGTGCAGACCGCGCTGGAGACCTTGATGCGCGGCCGCACCACGCTGATCATCGCCCACCGGCTGGCGACCATCGAACATGCCGACCGCATCGTCGTGATGCAGGCCGGCCGGGTGGTCGAGGTCGGCCCGCATGCCCAGTTGCTGGCCGCCGGCGGCCTGTACGCTCGGCTGCATTCGATGCAATTCCGAACCTGAAGGACACCACCATGGCCACCGCCAAACCCGAACTTTCCGAACTTCCCGCACTGGCCTCACTGCCCACACTGCCCACACTGCCCGCCATCAGCCGCTACCCGGTGCCTGAATTGAAGGACCTGCCCGACGACTTGCGCGAGCGCATCCTGGGCGTGCAGGAGAAGGCCGGCTTCGTGCCCAACGTCTTCCTGGCGCTGGCCCACCGACCGGCCGAGTGGCGCGCCTTCATGGCCTACCACGACGCGTTGCTGCTCAAAGACACCGGCAGCCTCACCAAGGGCGAGCGCGAGATGATCATCGTCGCCACCTCGGCGGCCAACCAGTGCCTGTACTGCGTGGTGGCGCACGGCGCCATCCTGCGCATCTACGAGAAAAAGCCGCTGATCGCCGACCAGCTGGCCACCAACTACCGCAAGGCCGACATCACGCCGCGCCAGCGCGCGATGCTCGACTTCGCGATGAAGGTCTGCCTGCGCTCGGCCGAGATCGACGAGGCCGACTACAGCGCGCTGCGCAGCCACGGTTTCGACGCCGAGGACATCTGGGACATCGGCGCCATCACCGCGTTTTTCGGCCTGAGCAACCGCATGGCCAACCTGACCGGCATGCGGCCGAATGACGAGTTCTTTTTGATGGGGCGCTTGCCCAAGACGCCCAAAACGCCCAAGGCGTGATGGTCGCCTGATGTTCTCCTGATGGCCGTGATCCACAACCCGGTGGGGCTGTCGCCGATCGTCGCCGGCGCCTGGCGCCTGGCCGAATGGGGTTGGACGCCGCAGCAGCGCCTGGCCTGGATCGAGGCCAACCTCGAGCTCGGCGTCACCAGCTTCGACCATGCCGACATCTACGGCGGCTACAGCGTCGAAGCGCTGTTCGGCGAGGCGCTGGCCTTGCGCCCTGCGCTGCGCGAGCGCCTGCAACTGGTCAGCAAGTGCGGTATCCGGCTGGTCGCGCCGACGCGGCCGGGTGGGCTGGCAAGCACGCAGGTCAAGCACTACGACACCTCGCCCGGGCATGTGCGGGCGTCGGTTGACCGCTCGCTGCAAGCGCTGCGCACCGACCACCTCGACCTGCTGCTGATCCACCGCCCCGATGCGCTGACCGACTTCGACGCGCTGGCCGACACTTTCGAGGCGCTGCGCCGCGAGGGCAAGGTGCGTTGTTTTGGCGTCAGCAACTTCGCGCCGCACCAGCTGGCACCGCTGCACCGGCGCATTGCCCTGGCCAGCCACCAGATCGAGCTGTCGCCGCTGCACCTGGACGCGTTGCACAACGGCGTGCTCGACCAGTGCCAGGACCTGGGGCTGCGGCCGATGGTCTGGTCGCCGCTGGCCGGCGGGCGGATCTTCACCGCCAACGACGAGCGCGCCCGCCGGCTGCGCGCCACGCTGGAAGCGATGGCCGCCGAACTGGCCGTGTCGGTCACCACGCTGGTGATCGCCTGGGTGCTGCGCCACCCCAGCCAGCCGCTGCCTATCCTGGGCTCGCGGCGCCTCGAAGTGGTGCGCGATGCGGTGGCCGCGCTGGCGCTGCGCTTGGACGCCCAGCGGTGGTGGCGGGTCTGGACGGCGGCCAGCGGCCACGAGGTGGCCTGAGCTCAGCGAGCTGCGCTGAACCGGTCAGCGAGCCGCGCTGAGCCCGTCGACGGCCCGGTCTTCGGCGACGCCATCCAGCGTCGTTTCCTGCACCTGTAGGCCGTCCAGCAGGTCGTACGACGAGGTATGCCAGGTCAGGGCCGGTTCACGCGCGGGCAATGCCGGCCTCGGCAAGGGCCCGCGGGCATCGACATAAACCCCCATCGGATGCTCGCGGCTCATGCGCCAGACCGTACCCGCCGCCGCCGCCGGCGCGCGCCCCCGAAAGCGGCGCAGCAACCAGCCGATCACAGCGTCAACCTCGGATGCAGGCGTTCGATCGCGGCTTGCCGGTCGCAATCGATCCACTCGAAGAGGATCCGGAAGATCCGGCCTGTCCTGAGACACAGCAGGACGTTCAGACCCAGCCGCGGTGGCAAGCCGACCAGCTGGGCGCCGAAGGCCGGCGCGTCCGCCGTCGGACGCCCGACATGGCAACGATCAATGCCATCAGACAGCGCGACCCAGCGCTTGTCGCTGCTTGACTCGTACACCTGGTAGTTGTGCATGCTGTCCCCAGAAGTAGCGGCTGCAGCATCGCATCGCGGGCAGGGTCCGTATGTGCGTTGCCGTACTTTGCAGCCCGCTTCAGGTCGGCGGATCGGTGTAGGTTGCCAGCGCCGCCCCCAGCCGCCGCTGCACCGCGTCACGCAGGCTGTCGGGCGCCAGCACCCGCACGTGCTCACCCTGGCGCAGCAGGTCCATCACCAGCTCGGTCTCGTCGACATAGGGCAGGCTCAGCTCCCAGCTGCCGTCGTCGAGCCAGCGGCCTTGCTGCGCCGGGTGCCATTCTTCGCGGCTGATCCAGGGCGCGGCCTGCGGGCTGAAGCGCAGCACCGCCTGCTGCATCGTGCCGCCGGCAAAGATGCCGTAGCCGGTGTCCATCTCGGCTTCCACCTGGCGCATCGCGACGTCCTTGGCGCGGCTGTCCAGCACACGGGCGTCTTGCACCGCGTCCAGCGCAAAGCGCAGCAGGCGCTCGCGCTGGTGGCACCAGGCGTCCAGGTACCAGGTGTTCTTGTAGTGCACCAGGCGTTGCGGCGAGACCTCGCGCTCGCCGACCTCGCCACGGGCGCGCGTCAGGTAGCGCAGGTGCAGCCGGCGGCGGCGCATCAGCGCCTCGCCCATGCGCTCGAAACACTCGGGCGGTACCGGCCGACGCAGCGCGCTGATGATCTTCACCCGCTTCATCAGCGCCTTGGCATCGGTCTCGCCAGCCGGGCCCAGCAGCCCGTGGATGCGGTCCAGCAGCGGCTGCAGGTGGCGGTTGAGCGTGCCGTCGGCGTCCAGCCCCGTCAGCAGCTGTTGGGCCATCAGCAGCGAATAAAGCTCGCGCTCGCTGAACCACAGGCCGGGCAGCTCGTGCTTCTCGCCGCGCCAGGCACCGGCACCGGCACCAGTACCAGCACCAGCACCGGCGCCGAAGCGGTAGCCATTGCTGTCGCGGTCGTACTCGATCGGCGCACCCATTTGGTCGCGCAGGTATTCCAGATCGCGCTTGAGCGTGGCCGGCGAGACCTCCAGCGCCTCCAGCAGCTGGGCAAAAGGCACGCTGCCGCGGTGACGGATCAGCAGCTCGATCTTGTAGAGGCGGGCGGTTTTGTTCATGGCGGGTGGTGGCAGGAGGCGCCACGCTGGGACAGGGTTGCAACAAACGGGCCCGGCAGTCTGCCACGGCGCTCGCTCAGGATATGCGCCTGCTCGATGCGAGGCAAATTTTTTGCGCGCCGGTATAACTGGCTCGCAATTTGAGCCACCCGGGCGAGAGACTGGGTCTGCCAGGGTCGTCCTGGCAACCGATCCGCCCCACCCGCAGGAGTTCCGCATGGCCCAAGCCACTTTCGAGTTCAGCCCCGCCACCGCCGTCGATCTGGCCGCCGCTTCGGCCGGGGCCGGCCGGGCCCTGCCGGCACCCGTGATGGTGTCCGTGATGGTGTCCGTGATGGCGGCGGCCAGCGCGGTCGACCCCATCGGCCAGGCGATCGGCTGGGACCATGCCCACCACCGCGTGACGCCGCCGCTGTGCCACCTCGACGAGCACAGCCCGGTGCGCCAGGGCTGGGCGGCCGGTCGCACCGCTTTTGGCATCCGCACACTGCGGCCCACCGCGGCGGCGCGGCAATGGTTGGCGCTGCGCCTGCACGCCTGGCAGCATGGCCAGTCTTTCGAGGGCGTGCAGGTCAACCCCGCCTTCCTGGCCCGCATCGACACCGACCTCTGCCCCGTACGCCGGGTGCCGCTGCTGCTGTGCAGCGGCAGCGCTGACGACGCCACTGTCGTCCGCCTGAACGCCCGGGCCGCTTATGCCGCGGGCAATCTGGCGGTGGTCAGCGCGCCGGTGGCTGCTGCACTGGGCGCGGCGGACTGGGCCCGGGCGTTGGCCATCGCCGAGCGCCTGGCCGCAGCCGGGTGCAACGCCGATGACCCGCTGGCCAGCCAGGGCGCCGCCCCGCAGGCCGATGGTCTGGACGCCGCGGCCTGGTTGCGCACCGCTGTGCTGGCCAGCTTCACCACGCCGCTGCCGCACGCCCAGGCCGCGCTGCTGCCACTGCGGGTGCTGCCGCCCAACCGGGTGCGGGTGATCAACCCGGTGCAGGCACTGCAAGTGGTGCTGACGCAGCAGTTCAGCGCCGCCGGTTACGCCCGCCGGCTGCTGGGCCTGGCCGCATTGATGCCCTCGAACGAGACCCGCCAGGCCTTCCAGATCTTCATGCACACGGTGCTGGCCCGCCGTCTGGCGGTCGGACCCACCGCCACGGCACAAGCGCTGCGCCACGCGCTGGAGGACACCTGGGCCGATCCGCTGGTCAACCGCCGCTGGCAGCGCCTGGCGCTGCGGCTGGACGCCGCCGCTTGCGAACGCCTGCTGCAGCGCGCCGCGCGCCGCCAGCTGGTGGTCGGCGGCAGCCGCTGGGTCAGCACCGAGACGGCGACCGACGGCTGGGCGCTGAGCGCCGGCGCGGCCCGGTTGGCGGGCGACGCCCGGCCGGCTGGGGCCGGCGACGGCTGGCCGGCGGTGGCGGGCGACGCCGCCGCTCAGTCGGCCGGAATCGGCACCACCGCGGCCGCTGCCAGGCCGGGCAACACGCGCAGCCGGGGCTCACAGAAGCTGGCCAGCTGAGCCGGGCTGACCTGCGGCGCGTTGTTCCAGTAGTGCTGGGCCGCGCCAATGTGGGTGGCCAGGCATTCGAGCACCGGCGAGCTGGGGTCGAACTGGCACAGCACGTTGGCGCCGCGCCACAGCGCCGCGGTGGCTTGCTGGCGCTGGCCGGCCACCGCCATGGCCGCGGCGATGCACTGCAGCATCACGTCGGCCCGCCACTGGCCGCGCCATGACCGGGGGTCCAGCAAGCGGCCATCGCCGCCCTTGTAGCTGAGGCACAGCAGGCCGTTGCCATGGCTCAGCACCGCATCTGGCTGGGCCTGCAGGCCGCTCAGCTGGTAGGTCTCGCGCTGGCCTTCGGGGGCCAGCAGGCGGGCCGAACCGCCTTGCAGGATGGGGATCTGCCGGGCGACGAAATTCGGCCGGGTATCGACCTCGGCCGGATCGAAGAAAAAGACCCGTACCCGCACGCCCAGCAGGTCGGCTTCGTCATGCCAGGGCAACAGGGCCGCTGGGTGATGGCTCATTGCGCAAGCTCCAGGCTGCGCGCTGCGGGCTCAGCGCTTTCGCGCGGCCATGACAAGGCCGCAGTGAGCAGCGGACCGGCGGCCGATGCCGGCGGCGAGGCGGGCGCTGCGCCGGGCACGGTGTGGGTCGGCAACCGATCACGCGGCAGCGCGCTGTCGCCGGCAGGCCCCCACCACGGCAGGCGCAGCGGCCCGAGCGTGGTTTGCGCCAGCCACAGCGCCCCGCCCACGCCCAGCGTCATGACCAGCAGCTTGAGCAGGACCAGCGACAGCGCACGCTGCGGGCGCTGCGCCGCGTTGGCGCCCACCACCGGCGATTGCACAGCGGCCAAAACCGCCGCCGGTGGGGCCGCCGACAGCTGGGGGGTGTTGGCGGCATCGACCAGCACCCAGCGGATGCCGTCCACCCCGGTGGTGGTCACCTGGCTGGCAATCTGCACGTGGATCATGTTCGTCGGCTAGGTTGGCGTTGACGGGCGGTGGTCGGCACTCAGGCGCCGAACTCGCTGCTGGCAAAACGACGCGGGTCGATGGGCTGCGGTGGCGCAACACCCGCCAGGGGAGCCACCGCGGCTGACGGCCGTGCCATCGCGGCCGCTGCAGCGGCCGTTGCTGGGGTCATCGGTGTGATCACGGGTGTCGTCACGGGTGTGGTGCTCGGTGCGACCATCAACCTGGCCGCGGCGCCCGCCAAGGCGGCGCTGGCCAACTGGGTCGGGGTCGGGGTCGAATGTCGGTCGGCGGCGCTGCCCGACCGGGGCGCCCGCTCGGCGATCTCGGTGGCCAGCGTGGCGCGCACCAGACCGGCCAGCGCCTGCGCTGGCAGCGCCGCAGCAGGCTGGGCCGGCACGCCTTCGAAGACGGCGTGCAGGCCGCCGCAGAGCAGCCCCGCGACAAAACCGACACCGGCAAACAAGGCCGCAGCCGAGGCCTGAGCGGGGCCGCCCGCGTACAGCGCGACACCCGCCGCGGCCAGGCCGCAGGCACCGCTGGCGCCGCCCAGCAACAGGTTCGCCAGCAGCCTCACCCTGGCCGTCCCCGAGGGGCTTGCCACCAGGCCGCCGTTGCGGCCCACCATCCATGATCGAGCACTCATGGCATCGGTTTCGGCCGCGCCTGGCCATTCTTGAGCGCCCGGCTCGACCGCAGACCGCCCGGCGGGCACGAACGTTGGGCTGCGCTGGGCCGCGCTGGGTTGCGCTCTGGGCTGCGTTGCGCTGCGCTGGGCGGCGCTGCGCTCAACTGACGATGTAGGCCGCCGCCGCGGTGGCGATCAGCACGCCCTCGTCGTTGTGCAGCCGCATCTGGGTTGAGCCGACGCGCCCGCCCAGCCGGGTGATCTCGGCGGTGGCGATGAAGTGCTGGCCCATGCCGGGCCGCAGGAAGTCGACCCGCAGGTCGATGGTGGCCATCTTCAGAAATCGATGCATCACCTGTTCGGTGTTCTCGTGGGCATGTTTTTCGCCCAAGCCGATCATCAGCGCGCCGCCACCCAACGCATCCAGCGTGGCGGCAATCACGCCACCGTGCAGCCGGCCGTAGTGGCGATGCCCGACCAGGTCGGGCCGCATGTCGAAGCGCAGCACCAGCTGCGGCATCAGCTGCTTGACCTTCAGGCCCAGCAGCTCATTGAAGGTGATGCGGTGTTCGACCAGTTCGGTCAGTTCGGCGTCGAGACGGGCCTGCTCCTGGGCATCGCGGCGCGGTGGATGGGCAATGGTCATGGGCCGAGGATAGCGCCCGGGGCCGGCCGGCACCCGCCGGAACCCGCCCGCCCGCACCCGGAGCTGCCTTGCCTATGATCGACTCACCGGTCACCGGTCGCTCACCGTTCGCCCGCCACCCGCCACCCGCCACCGCCCTGCGATGCCTGCCCCCGCCATGCCACCACGCCTGCCCGCCCCCGCCCCCCTTGCCGCCCTGGTCCAGCGCCGTGCCGCCCTGCTGCGGTGTTGGGCCCCCTGGCTGGTGCTCGCCGCGCCATGGGCCCAGGGCCAGACCCCGACCCAGACCCCGAGAGGCGACGCCGCGCCACGCGCCGTCACACCGCGCGGTGCCTTGTTGGCCGACGAGCTGGCCAACATCGATGTTTTCCGCCGGCTGTCGCCGTCGGTGGTGCACATCACTACCCTGGCCACTGAGCGCGACTTCTTCAACCGCAGCGTAGCCCAAGTGCCCCGCGGCACCGGCACCGGCTTCCTGTGGGACAACGCCGGCCATGTGGTGACCAACTTCCACGTCATCCAGCAAGGCAGCGGCGCCCGCGTGACGCTGGCCGACCAGAGCAGCTGGCCGGCCCAGTTCATCGGCGCTTTTCCCGACCGCGACCTGGCGGTGCTGAAGATCGCCGCGCCACGCGACAAACTGCACGCCATCCCGCTGGGCAGCAGCCGCGACCTGCAGGTGGGCCAGCGGGTCTACGCCATCGGCAACCCATTTGGCCTGGACCAGACGCTGACCATGGGCGTGGTCAGCGCGCTCAACCGCGAGATCGAATCCTTCAACAACCGCACGATCCGCGGCGTGGTGCAGACCGACGCGGCGATCAACCCGGGCAACTCGGGCGGCCCGCTGCTCGATTCGGCCGGCCGGCTGATCGGCGTCAACACGCAGATCGCCAGCCCCAGCGGCGCCTCGGCTGGCATCGGCTTTGCGATTCCCGTCGACGAGGTCAACCGGGTTGTGCCGCGGCTGATCCGTGACGGCCGCATCACCCGGCCGGCGCTGGGCATCTCGCCGGCGTCCGACAACGTGCAGCGTGCGCTGCGCCTGCCCGACGGCGTGGCGCTGCTGCAGGTCAGCCCCAACGGCCCGGCCGCGCGCGCCGGCCTGCGCCCGTTCACCCGGTCGCGCGACGGCACGGTGGTGGCCGGCGACGTGATCACTGCGATCAACGGCGAGGCGGTGAACAACCTCGACGACATGCTCACGCTGCTGGAAACCCGCAAGCCCGGCGACCGCGTCGAGCTGAGCTTGTGGCGCGCCGGCGCCAAGCGCAAGCAGGCGCTGGTGCTGGCCGACGGCGATTGACGCGCAAGCGGTGACAGAGGCCGGGCGCCCTGCCCGCTCGGGTACCATCCGGGCGCTTTTTTCATTCCCACCTGCCAGGGCGCCCCACCATGCAAGTTGTCTGCCTCGATCTAGAAGGCGTGCTGATTCCCGAGATCTGGATCGCGTTTGCCGAACGCACCGGCATCGCCGACTTTCGCCGCACCACCCGCGAAGAGCCCGACTACGACCGGCTGATGCGCTACCGGCTGGCACTGCTCAAACAGCATGGCCTGAAGCTGGCCGACATCCAGGCGGTGATTGGTGGCATGGCGCCGATGGCCGGTGCCAAGGATTTCCTCGACGAGCTGCGCAGCCGCTTCCAGGTCATCATCCTGTCGGACACCTTCTACGAGTTTGCCGACCCGTAGATGCGCCAGCTGGGCCGGCCCACGCTGTTTTGTCACCAGCTGGTGATTGACGCCGACGGCTTCGTCGCCGACTACACGCTGCGCCAGCCCAACCAGAAGGCGCATGCCGTCAACGCGCTGAAGGGCCTGAATTTCCAGGTCATCGCCGCCGGTGATTCGTACAACGACACCGGCATGCTGGGCGCGGCCGACGCGGGCTTTTTCATCCACCCGCCCGAGGCCATCGTGGCGCAGTTTCCGCAGTTTCCGGTGACCCGCAGTTATGCCGAGTTGGAGGCCCGCATCACCAGCGCCGCCGAGCGCCTGCTGCGCGGCTGATGTAGCGCGTGCTGCGCGGCTGATCGAGCCGCCGCTGCGCCGCTGTTGCTCGGCATCAGCCGGCCGGCCGCACCAAGCTGTAGTCGGCCTGGTGCTCGGCCAGCCACTGGCGCGACAAGTCGTCGGCGCGCTGCGCCGGGTGGAAATCGGCGCGCAGGTAGTCGCGCCAGGGGCCACGCAGCTGCGTCACCAGGCCGTCGCCGGCGAACAGCGTCTGCCAGCCGCTGGCCCAGGTGGACCGCCGCCACAGGCTGCCATCGCGCCACAGGTTGTGCACGGTCTGGCGCAGCAAGTCGGTGCAGAAGTGCCAGGTCACCAGCCTGAACAAGCCCAGCCGCCAGCGCTCGCTGCCGCCCAGTGCGCGGTAGAGGTCGAAGGCGGTGCTGCGGTGCTCCGACTCTTCGCTGGCATGCCAGCGCCACAGCGTGGCCAGCCGGGCTTGGGCACCGGCCAGCGGCGCATCGTTGCCCAGCAAATGCTCGGCCATGATGGTGGTGAAGTGCTCGGTGGCGGCGGTCACCGCCAGCCAGACCCGCAGGTCCACGCCTTGCAGCCGGCGCAGGCGGCGCTGAATGCGCGGCTCCCAGTGGTTGACCAGGCCCTGGCGTTCGAGGTGACCATTGAACAGCGCGTGGATGCGCCGGTGGGTCGCCTCCTGGCCGATGAAGCCGTGCACCTCGGCATCGAAGCGCGCACGCTGCTCGGGCGGCAGCGCGGCCAGCCCGTTGCGCACCGAATCGATGAAGAACTGCTCACCGGCCGGAAAGCTCATCGACAAGGCGTTGAACAACGCGGTGCGAAAGGCGTCGCCACCGTTCCAGTGGCGTGGCAGCGGCGTTTCCAGGTCGACCAGCAAGCGGCGGACCGGCAGCTCATGGGGCTGGGCGCCCGGCGCGGGGGTGTCGAGGATCATGATCGTGGTGTCGCGGGTGATCGTGATTGATCGTGAGTGATCGCGAGTCACAGTAGTG
>JAYVDE010000430.1:0-4369 GCA_043749575.1 Burkholderiaceae bacterium
CGTCAGCTCACTGAAGGTGTTGCAGATGCCGATCACCGGCCGGCCGTCGAACTGGTCGTGCGGCACGCCCTTGCCCTTGACCCAGCTGCGGTAGGCAAAGCCGTCGCGGTCCTGGCGGCCGAACCACTGCTGGCTGCGGAGGTCTTCAGGCTTTTTCTTGGGGCTGGTGCTCATGGCGTGCTGGCTTTCCCGGGTGGGCGGTGGGGGTCGGATCGGGCATATTATGGTATGACGATTGACCGCCGAGAGCCCTTCTGAGCCCCGGCAAAACCCCTAAAGGAGCCCCCGGTGTCCAGACCCGAAAACGCGCCCGAAAACGCGCCCGAGAACGCGCCCGAGAACGCGCCTGAGAGCGCGCGAGAGAACGCGCCCAAGCTGGCCGACATCCTCGCCGTCGCCCAGCCTTCGCCCCTGCTGGCGCCCCGCTTGAACGCCGCTTTCAACGTGCATGCGCACGACCCGGCCACGCTGGCGGCGCTGGCGCCGCGCATCCGCGGCATCTTTTGTGGCGGTGAGTCCAAGGTGTCGGCCGAGCTGATCGCGCAACTGCCGGCGCTGGAGATCATCTCGGTGATGGGTGTGGGCTACGACGGCATCGATGTCGTCGCCGCCAAGGCGGCCGGCGTGGTTGTCACCCACACCCCCGATGTGCTCAACGACGACGTCGCCGATATGGCCATCGCCCTGATGCTCGGTGCGGCACGCCAGCTGCCGGCGGCTGATCGTTTTGTGCGCGCCGGCCAGTGGCCGCTGGGCCCGATGCCGCTGGCCCGCAAGTTGTCGGGCGCGCGCTTGGGGCTTGTCGGCATGGGCCGTATCGGCCAGGCCATCGCGCAGCGCGCGGCGGGCTTCAACATGGCCATCGCCTACACCGCCCGCAACCCCCGGCCGGCGCTGCCCTATGCCTACTGGCCCAGCGCCGAGGCGCTGGCCGAGGTCAGTGATTTTCTGGTCGTCATCACGCCGGGCGGCGCCGCCACCCGCAAGCTGATCGACGCCAAGGTGCTGGCCGCGCTGGGCCGCAGCTCGCCGGCCAAGGGCATTCTGGTCAACGTGGCGCGCGGCTCGGTGGTCGACGAAGCGGCGTTGATCGAGGCGCTGGAGCAGGGCGTGATCGCCGGCGCCGGGCTCGACGTGTTCGATAACGAGCCGCAGGTGCCCGAGCGCTTGCGCGCGCTGCCGCAGGTGGTGCTGAGCCCGCACATCGGCAGCGCCACCGGCCAGACCCGCCAGGCCATGGCCGACCTGGCCTTCGACAACCTGCACGCCAAGTTCAACGGCCAGCCGCTGCCCACGCCGGTACCCGAGTGCCGCTGATCGACCTTTGTCGGAAAATTTGACAGCCTTGGCGAGACCCCTAGTTCGTTGGCCGTGAACTATTGCCTGATTGACCGCCAGGCGTTAACTAAATCACATCGGATTTTTTTACAGCGCCGCCATCAGTCGGCAAGAGGCTGCGTAACCTATTGATTCATAACGATTTTTTTGACTGGTTGGGGTTGGCACGGCATTCGCTTTAGCTGCTGTCAAGTTCGGCGTGCAAACGCCGCCGCCGCCGCCGCCTTACCCGTCAGAAAGATCGCCCCATGAACCATCTCCGCGCCCTCGCCGCTGCCGCCTTGTTTGCCACCAGCGGCGCGCAAGCCGGCTACATCGACTACACCAACGCGATCACGGCGGAAGAAACCCCCTGGAGCCACAGCCTGTCGTTCAGCCAGTTCAACCCGGGTGCCGGCGTGCTGACCGGGGTGAGCTTCTTCCTCAATGGCGATCTGCTGACCACGTTTTCGGGCGAGAACAAGGGCGGCCGCGGCGCGACGATCATCAACCAGCTGGACGGCAGCATGGTGTTCGGCCTGCCCACCGGCCCCGTGACGCTGAACTTCAATGATGTTCTCAGCAAGACCGTGGCTGCCTACGACAAGAAGCTCGACTTCGCCGGCAGCTCGGGCTACACCGAGGTCGTGGCGCAAGCCCTGCTGCGAGAGGTCTTTGCCGTCAACCTGGCGGATTTCTACGGCGCGGGCCAGTTTGTCGTCGATGTCACCGCCGACAGCCGGTCGCTGATCACGGGCACGGGCAACATCGCTTCGGACATCGCGAACACGGCGGGCGCCAGCATGACCGTGCGCTACCGCTACGCCGAGCGTGCCGGCGCCGCTGGCCATGCGGTGCCCGAGCCGGGCTCGCTGCTGCTGGCCGGCCTGGCATTGGCCGGCCTGGCGCTGAGCCGTCGCCGGGCCTGAGCGCGCGCCGTCAAGTCCTCACCTCCACTTACCCGGTCGCATCCGCCATGAACATTCGCCTCGCCACCCTCGCCACCCTGCTGGTCAGCTCGCTCGTCACGGCCCATGCCGCCACCAGCAGCAGCACTTACCTGCTGGCCGAGGACCTGACCGACTGGAACAGTTCGCTGGACCTGAGCCAGTTCAACCCGGCACTGGGCACGCTCAACAGCGTGACCATCGCGCTGTCGGCCACGCTGTCGGGCAGTGGCGGCGTGGAGAACAAACAAGGCCTGCAGCCGGGCACCTTCGTCGTGCAGCTCGACGGCAACTTGAAACTCGACGCGCCCACTGCCGGCGCGAGTCTGTCGTTCAGCCGATCACTGGTCAACCAGACAGTCACGCTGGCCAAGTACGACAGGATCACCGACCTGGCCGGCAGCTCAGGCGCCCACTGGGTGTACTCGGTGCAAGCCAGCCAGTCGCGCAGCTTCACCGACGCACTGCAATTGGCCGCCTTCACTGGCACGGGCACCGTCAACGCGGCTCTCTCGGCGGAAGCGGTGTCGCTGATCGGCGGGCCCAGCAGCCGCTACTCGAATTTCGACACGACCGTTTCAAGCCGCGTCACGGTCAGCTATGACTTCAGCCTGGCTGCCGTCAACGCCGTGCCCGAACCCGGCACCTGGGCGCTGATGGCCGCCGGCCTGGGCATGGTGTTGATGCTGGCCGCGCGCCGTCGGCCCCACCAATAACCGATCACCAACCCACCAACCCAAGCAGCCGATCACCATCCCAGCCAGCCGCCTTCGGGCGGCATTTTCATGGCCGGATCGCCGCAGGCGATCCGGGTCTGCCTACCGCTGCCGGTCCAGCCGGTGCCCGGGCCTACGGGAAAGTCCGCGCTTCCCGCTGTGTTCAATCATCATACGATATGACAGGATGCAAGCCTTCTGCCTTCGCGCCCGGCACCCCTCTAGGAGACACAAACGATGTTACGCAAGACTTGGATCACGGCCGCCCTGGTGGGCGCCGGTCTGATCGCCAGCGGTCCCACGATGGCCCAGGCGCAGGAAAAACTCACTGTCTGGTGGGTCAAGGGCTTTTACAAGGCCGAGGACGACGCGCTGTTCGAGGCGATCAAGAAGTTCGAGGCCAAGTACAAGACCATCAAGATCGATCTGTCGCAATACCCGATCCAGGACATGATCCCCAAGACGGTGGCCGCGCTCGATTCCGGCGCGCCGCCGGATGTCGCCTACGGCGATTCGTTCGACTTCCAGGTCACCGCCAAGTGGGCCTACGACGGCAAGCTTGAAGACGTCACCAGCGTGATCGACCCGCTGCGCGCCAAGTTCGAGCCGGCCGCCCTGGCCACCACCTTCTTGCTGAACAACACCAACGGCACGCGGGCCTACTACGCCTACCCGATCAAGCAGCAGACCATCCACATCCAGTACTGGAAGGACATGCTGGCCGAATCGGGCTTCCAGCCCAGCGATATCCCCAAGGACTGGAAGGGTTTCTGGGATTTCTGGTGTTCCAAGGTGCAAGTGGGCTACCGCCAGAAGACCGGCAACCGCGGCTTCGGCATCGGCATGCCGATGGGTGTGGATTCCACCGACTCGTTCTTCTCGTTCCTCACCTTCATGGACGCCTACAACGTCAAGCTGGTCAACGACGCCGGCAAGCTGCTGGTCGATGACCCGGCGGTGCGCAGCGCGCTGATCAGCGCCATGACCGAGTACACCGCGGTGTACACCAAGGGCTGCACGCCGCCGTCGAGCACCAGCTGGAAGGACCCGGACAACAACGTCGCCTTCCACAACCGGACGACGGTGATGACCCACAACGCCACCATATCCATTGCCGCCAAGTGGCTGGACGACGCCAACAACACCACGCTGACCGACGCCCAGCGCGCCACGGCCAAGAAGAACTACACCGAACTGATCGCCACATCGGGTTTCCCCAACAAGCCCGATGGCACCAAGATGGTCTACCGCGCTGCTGTCAAGACCGGTGTGATCTTCAAGGAGGCCAAGAACAAGGCGGCTGCCAAGAAGTTCGTCGCCTTCATGCTGGACGAAGCCAACCTGACGCCCTATGTGGAAGGCTCGCTGGGCCGCTGGTTCCCGGTGACC
>JAYVDE010000431.1:0-11447 GCA_043749575.1 Burkholderiaceae bacterium
GGCCTGCCAGCGGTGCGGGTGGCCGTCAACCTGGCCGCCGGCCAGCTGCAGCAACCCGACTTTGCGCAACGCCTGCAAGCGCTGCTGCTGAACACCGGCGCCGACCCCGCCTACTTGGGCATCGAGCTGACCGAGAGCATGGTGATGACCGACGTCGAAGGCGCCGCGGCAACCTTGCGCGCGGTCAAGGCGATCGGCGTGCAGGTCTCGCTGGACGACTTCGGCACCGGCTACTCCAGCCTCAGCTGCCTGTCGCGGCTGCCGATCGACGTCGTCAAGATCGACCGGTCCTTTGTCCGCGACGTGACCGCCGACGCGCAAGATGTCTCGGTCACCCGGACCATCATCCACATGACCCATGGCCTGCAGATGCGGGTGCTGGCCGAGGGCGTGGAGACCGAAGGCCAGCTGAGTCTGCTGGTGGCCGCGGGTTGCGACGAAGTGCAAGGCTTCTGGTTCAGCCGACCGCTGCCGGCGGCGGAGTTCGCCACGATGCTGCGCGCGGGCAAGCGCCTGCCCGAACGCCATGTGCGCCAACCCGGTGGCCCGCGACTGCGCACGCTGCTGCTGGTCGACGACGAAGACAACATCCTCTCGGCACTCAAGCGCCTGTTGCGCCGCGACGGCTACCACATCGTCTGCGCCCGCAGTGCGGCCGAAGGCCTGCAGCGGCTGGCCGAGGGGGATGTCGACGTCATCGTCTCCGACCAGCGCATGCCTGGCATGACCGGTGTCGAGTTCCTGCACCGCGCCCGCGACCTGTACCCGCACACCTTCCGCTTGGTGCTGTCGGGCTTCACCGAGCTGCAGTCGATCATCGACGCCGTGAACCAGGGTGCGATCTACAAGTTCCTCACCAAACCCTGGGACGACGAGCTGCTGCGTGGCCATGTGGCCGACGCCTTCAGGCAGAAGGGGCTGGCCGACGAAAACCGCCGCCTGGCCCGCCAGGTCGACAGCGCCAGCGCCGACCTGGCCGCGCTCAATGACCGCCTGGCACGCACCTTGGCCCAGCAGACTGCCCAGGCCGAGCTGCTGGCTGCCAGCGCCGGCAACATGCGCGAGGTGTTCGACCTGCTGCCGATCGCCGTGATCGGCCTCGATGGTGATGGCAGCCTGAACTTCGCCAACCGCGAGGCCGAACGGCTGCTACCGGCGTTGGGCGGCCTGCTGGGCTTGCCAGTGGCAGGCGCGCTGCCCGCGGCGCTGCTGGCGCCGATGGCCGGTGACGCCGTGCAAGGCCTGCGCCTGACGCTGGCCGGAGCCCGGTTCGAGGCCCGGCTGCAAGCGCTGCCCGGCAACCCAATCACTTGCGGCCGGCTGGTCTTGCTGCTGCCCTGCACCGACCCGGAGCGCCTGCTTTGACCACCGCTGCAACCCCCACACCAACGCTGGAAGGCGCTGTGCCGCGACTCATCGACCCGACCCAGGCGCGCATCACCCACCTCTTTAGCGCAGCCCGGCGCCAGGGCCAGATCCATCCGCTGCAACACCTGATCAAGCGCTACCGCGCACGCCAGGCGGCGGCCGAGCCATCCGTGAAGCCACGGTGAGGGCCACCCCATGACGACCCACCGCATCGACCGCCAGACGCTGGCACAGCAGATCGCCGGCCTGCCCGCGCTGCCGCAGGCAGCACTGGACGCACTTTCCGCGCTGCGTGAGAACAACGCCAGCATCGACCACTGCAGCGAGCTGATCGGTCGCGACCAGGCGCTGGTCGCCCGCGTGTTGCGTTTGGCCAACTCCGCGTTCTACGGCGTGCCAGGTCGGGTCGGCACCATCCGCGACGCGGTGCAGCTGCTGGGCCGGCGCACCCTGGCCAACCTGCTGGCGACGGCCACGCTGTCGCAGCAGTTCGACGCCCGCAGCTGCCCTTCGTTTGCCTTCGACAGCTTCTGGTGCCACAGCATCGCGGTGGCACTGGCCTGCCGCGGCCTGGCCCAGGCGCTGCGGGTCGACGAGGAGCAGGCCTTCACCGTCGGCCTGCTGCACGACATCGGTCAGCTGGCGCTGGCAGCGCAGTTTCCCAGGCAGATGGATGCCGCGTTGCGGCGCTCGCAGGAAGTCGATGACCGCCAGACGGCCATCGAACGCGAGGTGCTCGGTGTCGACCATGTCGAGGTCGGCGCCCGAATCGCCGCCCATTGGCGGTTTCCCGACGCGGTGGTGGCAGCGATCGCCGGGCACCACGCGCCGCCGACCGGTGGCCACACCGCCAGCCTGGTCGATATCGTGCACGTCGCCAATGCCTTGGCCCATGCACTGGACCTGGCGGGCGATCCGAACGAGATCGTGCCGGCCATCGAGCCAGCCGCCCTAAGCCGCCTGGCGCTGCCGCCCAACGCCTGGCTGCAGGTGCTGGCCGACACCGAGCGGGGTGTCGCCGAGCTCAGCCACGCGATGGGCTTCAGCCCGACCGGAACCGGCTTTCTAGCCACCGAACCAGCCGCGCTGGCCCGTCTCACGCCATGAACGCCGGCGCCCCTGCCCCCGCCCCTGCCCCCGCACCTTGCGGCCAGTGCCCGTTCCAGCGCCAGCTCGACGAGCTGGTGCGGGCCAACGAGTCGCTGCTGCAACTCAACCAGAAACTGCGGTTTGCGCAAGACCAGCTGATGCAGTCGGAAAAACTGGCCTCGATCGGCCAGCTGGCAGCCGGCGTGGCCCATGAGATCAACAACCCGGTCGGCTATGTGTTCAGCAACTTCGGCACGCTGCAGAAGTACCTGGCCGACCTGTTCCGCATGCTGGCGGCCTACGAAGCCGCCGAGGGCCAGCTGGCGGGCACGCCGGTGGCCGCCACGTTGGCGGCCCTGCGCCGCGAGATTGAGCTGGACTACCTGAAAGAAGACGTGCCCCAGCTGATGGCCGAATCCTGCGAAGGCATCGTGCGGGTGCGCAAGATCGTGCAGGACCTGAAAGACTTCTCGCATGTCGACGCGCGCCAGGAATGGGATTGGACCGACCTGCACCGCGGCCTGGACAGCACGCTCAACATCGTCAGCAACGAGATCAAGTACCGGGCCGATGTACTCAAGGCCTACGGCACGCTGCCCGAGGTGCAATGCCTGTCCTCCGAGCTCAACCAGGTGTTCATGAACCTGCTGGTCAACGCGGCCCATGCCGTGCAAGCGGCGCACGCGGCTCGGCAGACCCGCGGCACGATCCAGCTGCGCACCGGCACCACGGGCAGTGGCGCCGAGCAAGTGGTCTGGGTCGAGGTCGAAGACGACGGCTGCGGCATTCCGCGCGAGAACCTCAGCCGCATCTTCGACCCCTTCTTCACCACCAAGCCGGTGGGCAAGGGCACCGGGCTGGGCCTGTCGCTGGCTTACGGCATCGTGCAAAAGCACCACGGCCGGCTGGAGGTCGACAGCGAGCCGGGGCGCGGCACGCGATTCCGGGTCACGGTGCCGGTGAACCAGCCTTTGGCCGCGCTGGCGGCTGCCGCGCTGGCACAGGCCGCCCGGTGAACGCAGACGATCCGCTGGCCGCGCTGCGCCCGCCCGCCGACAGCGTTTGGACCGTGCTGTGCGTCGATGACGAGGCCAACATCCTGTCGGCGCTCAAGCGCTGCCTGCGCAATGCCGGTTATAGCGTGCTGACCGCCGTCAGCGGCGACCAGGCCCTGGCCCTGCTGGAGCAAATGCCGGTTGACCTGGTGTTGTCGGACATGCGCATGCCCGGCATGGACGGCGCCCAGCTGCTGGAGCAGGTGCACACCCGCTGGCCCCAGGTGGTGCGGCTGCTGCTGACCGGCCAGGCTGACATCGACGCCACCGTGGCGGCGATCAACCGCGGCCGCATCCTGCGCTACCTGCGCAAGCCCTGGGACGAGGCCGAGTTGCTGGGCGCGCTGGCCGAGGGCGCGCAACGCCTGGCGCTGACCCGCGACAAAGCCCGCCTGGAGGCGCTGACCCAGCACCAGAACGAGCAGCTCAAGGCCCTCAACGGCGAGCTGGAGCAGCGCGTGGGACTGCGTACGGCCGAGCTGGCCGAGGCCTTGCAGAAGCTGCAACGCAACCACTTGAAGGCCATCAAGGTCTTCTCCAACCTGCTGGAGCTGCGGGGCGACCAGCATGCCGGTCATGGCCGGCGCGTCGCAGAAACGGCACGTGACATCGCACGGGCGATGGGGCTGGCCGATGCCGAGCTGCTGCAGGTCTTTGTCGCCGGGCTGCTGCACGACATCGGCTTGATCGGCAGCCTGGACAAGCTGCTGGCCACGCCGGTGGTGCGCTACAACGTCGACGAGATGGCGCTCTACCGCAGCCACCCGGTGGCTGGCGAGCAGTCGCTGATGGCGCTGGACGACCTGCAGCCCGCACTGGCTTTCATCCGTGGCCACCACGAGCGCTTTGACGGCGAGGGCTTTCCCGACCGACTGGCCGCTGCCGCGATACCGATCGGTGCCCGCATCCTGGCGGTGGCCGACACCTTCGACTATTTGCAGCACGGCAGGGTGATCGACGCCCGCCTCAGTGTGGCCGAGGCACGCGCCTGCCTGCGCCAGGGCCGTGGCTCGCAGTTCTGCCCCGAGGTGCTGGATGTCTTCCTGCACATCACCGAGCCGCAGAAGCCCAAACCGCGGCCGCAGGCGCTGCGGGTGCCCAGCGCGGCGTTGGTGGCCGACATGGTGCTGGCCGCCGACCTGGTGTCGGCGCGCGGCATCCTGATGCTGACCGCCGGCCACCGCTTGACGCCGTCACTGATCAACCGGGTCTGCGAGTTCGAGCTGCGCGAGGGCAGCCAGCTGCTGATCCTGATCAAGCCACAGGGCACAAACTGAGACCAGGGCGGCCGCCGGTCTGGCTGGTCGTCAGCGGGTGTCAGCGGGTGTCGGCGTGCATCGACCGACCCACCGTCGTGGGCATCATCGCCGTCGGTTGCTGGCGCTGGTGCTGCCGCGGTCAAGGCCGCCGTCCGGGTCGTCGTTGTCGCGCCGGCTGCGGCGGAGCACCTGTTGCGCCATCAAGGCTGCGGCGCCCCGGTGGGCGTTGGCGAAGTCCAGCGCGCGCCGGGCCCAGGCATTGCGGTCGGGATCGCGCGCCAGTGCCGTTGCCCGTTTCACGCCGGCCAGGATGTCGTCGGCCCGCACCGCCGCCTGCGCCGCCAGGGCCTGCTTGGCGGCCTGAGCGAAGTTGAAGGTGTGCGGACCCATCACCACTGGACAGCCGCAGGCGGCGGCCTCGATCAGGTTTTGGCCGCCCAGTGGCGCAAAGCTGCCGCCCAGCAGCGCCACGTCAGCGCAGGCAAAGTACAGCGGCATCTCGCCCATCGAGTCACCCAGCCAGACATCGGCCGCCGCAGCCTCGGGCGGCGGCTCGTCGGTCCACTGGCTGCGCCGCAGCATCACCAGACCCTGCATGCGCACCAGCGCCTCGACCTCGTCAAACCGCTGCGGATGCCGCGGCACCAGCAGCAGCAGCGGTCGTGGCGGGGGTTGGGACCGCCACGCCGACAGCAACGGGCCTTCTTCGCCCTCGCGGGTGCTGGCGGCCAGCACCACCGGGCGGCTCAGGCGCTGGCGCCACTGCAGGCCCAGCGCGGTGAGCCGCGGCGCGGGTGTCATGTCGAACTTCAGGTTGCCGCAGACCATCACCTGGGGCGCGCCCGCCGCGCGCAGCCGCTCGGCATCGTCCACCGTCTGCGCCAGCACCAGCGACAAGCGGGCGGCGGCCGGGTGCAGCAGCGCGGCTAGGCGCCGGCCCTTGGCTGCGCTGCGCGCGCTGAGGCGGGCGTTGGCCAGCACCATCGGCACGCCGGCGCGCTGGGCCTCGTGCATCAGGCTGGGCCAGAGTTCGGTTTCCATCAGCACACCGACCGCCGGCCGGAAGTGACGCAGAAAGCGCCGGGCAGCACCCGGCGTGTCGTAGGGCAACCAGACCTGGCCATCACCGGCCAGCATCAGCCGGCGCCCGGCCGTGCGACCAGTGGCCGTGCCGTGGGTCAACAGCAGCCGCAATTCGGGGTCGGCCGCGCGCAGCGCGTCGACCAGCGGCAGCGCCGCCCGGGTTTCGCCCAGCGACACCGCATGCAGCCACAGGGCACCGGGCAGCGGGCGGGCCCCGGGGTAAAAACCCAGGCGCTCGAGCAGGCCCAGCCGATAGCCCGGCTCGTGAGCGCCGCGCCGCCACAGCCGCAGCAAGTACAGCGGCGTGACCAGCCGCAGCACGTTGGCATAGGCCAGCCGGGCCAGACCCTGCCAGGCCCGTTGCATCAGGGACACGGTCGGTCGATCAGGGCCCGAGGCAGCCTCAGTGGGCTGCCTGGACAAGCTGGGCATCGGGCTTGACCGCACGCAGCGCGGCCATGAAGTCATGCTCGATGCGGTGCAAGGCCGCGGGCGTGTGGCCCTCAAAACGCAGCACCAGCACCGGTGTGGTGTTCGACGCGCGCACCAGGCCAAAGCCGTCCGGGTAGTCGGCGCGCAGGCCGTCGATGGTGTTGATCTCGGCACCGGGGAAGCGGGCGCTGGCCAGCAGCGCGGCCACCACCCGGGGCGGCTCGCCCTCGGCGCAGGCGACGTTCAGCTCAGGCGTCGAAAACGACGTCGGCAGCGCATCGAGCAGCGCGCTGGGGTCAGCGCTGCGCGACAGGATCTCCAGCATCCGCGCGGCGGTGTAAGTGGCGTCGTCAAAGCCGTACCAGCGTTCGCCGAAGAAAATGTGGCCGCTCATCTCGCCCGATATCGGCGCGCCCACCTCCTTCATCTTGGCCTTGATCAGCGAGTGGCCGGTCTTGTACATCAGCGGCACGCCGCCGGCTTCGCGGATGACCACCGGCAGGCGCTGCGAGCACTTGACATCGAAGATCACCGTGGCGCCCGGCTGGCGCGACAGGATGTCGCGGGCGATCAACATCAGCTGGCGGTCGGGGTAGATGATGTGGCCGTCGCGGGTGACCAGGCCCAGCCGGTCGCCGTCGCCGTCGAAGGCCAGGCCCAGCTCGGCACCGGTGGCATGCACCACCTTGATCAGGTCGGCCAGGTTCTCGGGCTTGCTGGGGTCGGGGTGGTGGTTGGGAAAGTCACCGTCGACCTTGGAATAGAGGTCGATCACCTCGCAGCCCAGCGCCTTCAGGATGCCCGGGGCCGACGCGCCCGGGATGCCGTTGCCCGAATCGACGACGATCTTCATGGGCCGCGCCAGCTTGGCATCAGCCAGGATGCGTGCGCTGTACTCGGGCACGATGTCCATCGCCGCGCTGCGGCCGCTGCCCACGGTGTAGGCCTCGGCCTCAATGCGCTGGCGCAGGCGCTGGATCTCCTCGCCATAGATCGCCCGGCCGGCCAGCACCATCTTGAAGCCGTTGTAGTTTTTCGGGTTGTGGCTGCCGGTGACCTGGATGCCCGAGCTGCAGCCGTGCTGGCCGCGGGTGGCGGCCACGTAGTACAGCATCGGTGTCGTCACCGCACCGATGTCGACCACGTCCAGCCCGGTGGCCACCTGGCCGCGGATCAAGCCGGCGACCAGGCCCGGACCCGACAGGCGGCCGTCCCGGCCCACCGCCACGGCCTGCTCGCCCGCGGCGAGCGCCTCGCTGCCGAAAGCGCGGCCCAGGTGCTCGGCAAATTCGTCGTCGATGCCTTGGCCGACGATGCCGCGGATGTCATAGGCCTTGAAGGCCGAGGCTTGCACTTGCATGGTGAACGCTTCCCTGGGTTGCTGAACCTTGCCAATTCTAAGGATCTATGCGGCCTGGCAGCGCCAGCGCCTGGCCGGCCCACAGGTCCGAAAACGGCTAGTTTCGGCTTCTGCGGACCCTATCATGGCGCCATGTCCAGCGCCGCATTGACGCCCTCCAGCCTGCTGAACGACGACGCCGCCTACCGCGCGCTGCAGACCCACGACGCCCGTTTCGATGGCCGGTTTTTTGTCGGCGTCACCTCCACCGGCATCTACTGCCGGCCGGTTTGCCGGGTCCGGCCACCCAAGCGCGAGAACTGCCGCTTCTATGCCAACGCTGCGCTGGCCGAGTCGAACGGCTTTCGGCCCTGCCTGCGCTGCCGGCCCGAGCTGGCACCGGGCTTGTCGCTGACCGATTCGTCCGAGGTGCTGGCCGACCAGGCTGCGCGCTGGCTGGCCCAGGCCGCGCGCGAGGGGCTTGACCCGCCGCTGCCCGCGCTGGCCGCCCGGCTGGGCGTGACCGACCGCCACCTGCGCCGCATCTTCGCCAAGCGCCATGGCGTCACGCCGCTGGCCTGGTTGACGACGCAGCGCCTGCTGCTGGCCAAGCAGTTGCTGACCGACACCGCGCTGCCGGTCACCGAGGTGGCGCTGGCCACCGGATTCGGCAGCCTGCGGCGCTTCAACGCGGCCTTTGCCGAGCGCTACCGCTTGAGCCCAACAGCCCTGCGCCGTGAAGGTGCGGCCGAGCCCGGCGCGCTGAAGCTGGCCTGGCGCCCGCCCTTCGACCTGGCCGGGCTGCTGGGCTTCATCAAGCGCCGCGCCGTGCCGGGCCAGGAGGTGGTGGACGGCCTCACCGTGCGCCGCACGCTGGTGCTTGCGCACCAGAGCAGAACTGGCACTGAAGCCCTGCCAGGCTGGGTGAGCGCGCATTTTGTGCCCGAGCGCTGCGAACTGCACTTGAGCGTGTCGCCCAGCCTGCGGCCCGCGCTGGGCCCGCTGCTGCAGCGCGCCCGCCATGTCTACGACCTGGATGCCGACCCGGGCCAGATCGACCCGGCGCTGCAAAGCGTGCCGGGCCCGCCGCGCGACGGCGTGCGCCTGCCCGGCAGTTGGTGCGGCTTCGAGACCGCCGTGCGGGTGGTGCTGGGCCAGCAGGTCACGGTGGCCGCCGCGCGCACGCTGACCTTGCGGCTGGTCGAGCGCTTCGGCAGCCCGATCAAAACCCCGTTTGCTGATCTGAACCGGCTGTTCCCCAGCGCGGCGGTGCTGGCCGCCGCCGACCCGGCCGACATCGGCACGCTGGGCATCGTGCGCCAGCGCGTCAAGGCGCTGCAGGCGCTGGCCGCCGCGGTGGCCGATGGCGCCCTGCAACTGCAACCCGGTGCCAACCTGAACGCCACGCTGGCCGCGCTGACCGCCCTGCCCGGCATCGGTGACTGGAGCGCACAGCTCATCGCCTTGCGCACGCTGGCCTGGCCCGACGCCTGGCCGGCCAGCGACATCGCGCTGCTCAAGGCCCTGGGCCAAACGGGCGCCAGCCGCAACATCGCCGCCGCCACCGCCCAAGCCGAGGCCTGGCGACCCTGGCGCGGTTACGCCGTGTTCAAACTCTGGCTCAGCCTGGAAAGCACCCCATGACGATCCACCCGAAGCTTCAAGCCCAAGCCCGCCTGGCCACGCCGCTGGGCGAGATGACCGCCGCCGCCACCGCCGCTGGCCTGGCTGGTTTGTGGTTCGACGGCCAGGCCCATCACCCGGGCCCGTTGGCGGTGCCGGTGGATGCCGGCCAGGCCTGGCTGCAGGCCACCCAGGCCGCGCTGGACGCCTACTTCAACGGCGCGCCCGATCCGCTGCGCGGCCTGCTGCTCGACCTGCACGGCACGGCCTTCCAGCAAGCGGTGTGGCAAGCACTGCGGGCGCTGCCGCGTGGCGCCACCAGCACCTATGGCCGCATCGCCAGCGCGGCGGGTTCGCCCGCCGCGGTGCGCGCCGCCGGCGCGGCGATCGGCCGCAACCCGGTCTCCATCCTGGTGCCCTGCCACCGCGTGCTGGGCCAGGACGGTTCACTCACCGGCTACGCCGGCGGCCTGCAGCGCAAACAGGCCTTGCTGGTGGCCGAAGGCGTGCTGCTCGTTTGAAGTTGCGTGACGCGGCCGGCGCGGCGTGATCGTGGCCGGCACGGCGCTGGTGCTGGGCTTGCGGCCGCGCCGGGCGGTATGACAACTTGTCGCACCGAGCGCCCGTCCGCTACGGGTGTCGACCTAGTGTCAATGATGGTTTTCAACCGTACCATGCGCGGTTGCACGGCCGGAGGTTCCGGCCCGCCCGCACGCACCCCCGTTGGAGACACCCCTCATGAAGCGCCGCACCCTCGCCCTCAGTGCCCTCGCCCTGGCCACGATGACCAGCCTGGCATTCGCCGCCGACCCGATCAAGATCGGTCTGTCGGGCCCGCTGACCGGCGGCTCGTCGTCGATGGGCGTCAGCATGCGCGACGGCGTCAAGCTGGCGGTCGACGAGATCAACGCGGGCGGCGGCGTGATCGGCCGCAAGATCGAGCTGATCGAGCGCGACGACGAGGCCAAGAACGAGCGCGGCGTGCAGATCGCCCAGGAGCTGATCAACAAGGAGAAGGTCGTCGCCACGGTGGGCTTCATCAACACCGGCGTGGCGCTGGCCGCACAGCGCTTCTACCAGGACGCCAAGATCCCGGTGATGAACAACGTGGCCACCGGCTCGCTGATCACCAAGCAGTTTGCTGACCAGTCGGCCAACTACATCTTCCGCAACTCGGCGCACGACGGCATCCAGGCGCCGATGATCGTCGAAGAGGCGATCACCCGCCGCGGCTTCAAGAAGGTAGCGATCCTGGCCGACTCGACCAACTACGGCCAACTCGGTCGCGAAGACTTGGAGAAAGCCCTGGCCGCCAAGGGCGTCAAGGCGGTGGCCATCGAGAAGTTCAACATCAAAGATGTTGACATGACGGCCCAGTTGTTGAAGTCCAAGGAAGCCGGCGCCGAGGTCGTGCTGACTTACGCCATCGGCCCCGAATTGGCCCAGATCGCCAACGGCATGACCAAGCTGGGCTGGAAGGTGCCGATGATCGGCAGCTGGACGCTGTCGATGGCCAACTTCATCGACAACGCCGGCCCCGGTGGCGAAGGCGCGCGGATGCCGCAAACCTTCATCCAGGAGCCGACCACGCCCAAGCGCCAAAGCTTCATCATCAACTACCTGAAGACCTACAAGCCCAAGGGCAACCGCATCGACTCACCGGTGTCGGCGGCGCAGGGTTACGACTCGATCTACCTGCTGGCCGCCGCCATCAAGCAGGCCAATTCGACCGAAGGCCCGAAGATCCTGGCCGCGCTGGAAGACCTGAAGACCCCCGTCGAGGGCGTGGTCACGACCTACAACAAGCCCTTCTCCAAGACCGACCACGACGCCATCACCGCCAACATTCCGGTGTTCGGCGAGGTCAAGGGCGCGCGCGTGGTCTACGCCTACGAGGCCGATGCCAAGAAGGCTTCCGAGGTGCGCCTGAAGTCCGCCGCGCCTGCTGCACCTGCCGCTCCCACTGCACCCGCTGCCAAGAAGTAAAACGCCGTCAAGGCCGCTCGCCGCCGTGGGGTTCTGGCCCCCCGGCGGCGTTTTGTTGTCGCCAGCACCCACTGGGAAACCCATGCAAATCCTGACCCAACTCGTTTTCAGCGGCATCGCGCTGGGCATGATCTACGCGGTCATCGCCTTCGGCTACCAGCTGACCTTCGCCACCTCCGACACGCTGAACTTCGGCCAGGGCGATGCGCTGAT
>JAYVDE010000432.1:0-4356 GCA_043749575.1 Burkholderiaceae bacterium
GCGGCGGCGACGCGGTGTCGGCCGCCCGCGCGGTGCTGCAGACCGGCGAGTACGACTACGCCTGGAACCTGCAGGTCGAAGATGAAGTGCTCAAGCGCATGGAAGCCAGCGGCAAGGGCCGGGTCCACATCGTGCCCAGCGGCGACATCGAGTTCATCCAGCTCAGCCTCACCGACCCCTGGAACGAGGTCGAGGGCGAGCGCTCCAGCGTCAAATCCAGGCACGGGGCTTTCAGCGACCCGGTGGTGCGCCAAGCTTTCGCGCTGCTGGTCGACAAGCAGTCGATCCAGGACTTCATCTACGGCCGCACCGGTGTGGCCACCGCCAACTTTCTGAACAACCCGCCGCGCTTTCGCTCGACCAACACCAAGTGGGAATTCAACATCGACAAGGCCAACGCCTTGCTCGATGGCGCGGGTTGGAAAAAAGGCGCCGATGGCATCCGCGAGAAGGGTGGCAAGAAGATGAAGTTCGTCTACCAGACCAGCGTCAATGCCACCCGCCAGAAGACCCAGGCCATCGTCAAGCAAGCCGCGCAAAAGGCCGGCATCGAGCTCGAGCTGAAATCGGTCACCGCGTCGGTGTTCTTTTCGTCCGACGTGGCCAACGCCGACACCTACGGCAAGTTCTGGTGCGACATGCAGATGTACACCACCACGATGACGCAGCCCGACCCCGAGCGCTTCATGGACCAGTACACCTCGTGGGAAGCGTCGAGCAAAGCCAACAAATGGCAGGGCCGCAACATCTCCCGCTGGAGCAGCCCCGAGTACGACAGGATCTTCCGCGCCGCCGAGGGCGAAATCGACCCGGTCAAGCGCGCCGCGATGTTCATCCAGTTGAACGACCTGCCGGTGATGGACCACGCAGTGATCCCGCTGATGAGCCGCCCGCGGGTGCGCGGCGCCAGCCTGAAGCTGGTGTCGCCGCTGTCGGGCTGGGACCTCGACTTCTCGCAATTGCACAACTGGTACCGCGAAGCCTGATGTCGACATTGCGGCGATAGCGCCCGTGGGCTCCTACATCCTGCGGCGGCTGTTGATTGCGCTGCCCAGCCTGCTGGGCATCAGCGTGGTGCTGTTCACCGTGCTGGCGCTGGCGCCGGGTGACCCGTTCGAAGAACTGGCCACCAACCCCAACGTGCCGGCCGAGGTGCGCCAGATGCTGCGCGCCAAGTTCGGCCTCGATGATCCGATCTGGCAGCGCTACTTTCGCTGGCTGGCCGCGATGCTGCAGGGCGACTGGGGCTTCTCGTTCATCAGCCGGGTCGATGTCGACACGCTGATCTGGCAGCGCGTGCCGGTCACCTTGGCGGTGATCGGCGCCTCGCAGCTGCTGGCGCTGCTGGTGGCGCTGCCGGTGGGCATCTACGCGGCCACCAGGCCGTATTCGGTGTTCGACCAGATCGCCAACACGCTGGCCTTTGTGGGCTTCTCGCTGCCGACCTTTTTCACCGGCATCCTGCTGATCCTGCTGTTCTCGATCAAGCTCGACTGGCTGCCCTTCGTCTACCGCGCCGACATCGCCGCCACCGGCTGGCAGTGGTGGTGGGAGCACCTGCGCCAATCGATCATGCCGGTGCTGGTGCTGGGGCTGTTCCAGGGCGCCAGTTGGACCCGTTATGTGCGATCAGCCGTGCTCGATGTGATCCGGCTCGACTACGTGACCACCGCGCGCAGCAAGGGCCTGAGCGAGCGCACGGTGGTGTTGAAACACGTGGTCCGCAACGCGCTGATTCCGGTCGTCACGCTGGTGGCGCTGCAGATGCCGGCGGTGTTTGGCGGCGCCATCGTCACCGAGCAGATCTTCCGCATCCCGGGCATCGGCAGCCTGCTGATCGACGCCATCCTGCGCAACGACACCCCGGTGATCATGGCGGTGACCTTTGTGTTCTCGTGCCTCGTGATCTTTTTCAACCTGATGGCCGACTTGCTCTATGGCTGGCTTGACCCCCGCATCAGCTACCGCTGAACTCAGCGCCCGCCGGCCGGTGGTGTCGCCCGCCACCGAGGCCTGGCGGCGCTTCCGTCGCCACAAGATGGCCGTGCTCAGCCTCGTCGTGCTGGCGCTGATGGTGCTGCTGGTGGTCTTTGGCCCGCTGTTCTGGCGCGTGCCGATCAACGACATCGACTTCACTGCCCGGCTGGCCGGCCCGTCCTGGGCCCACCCGCTGGGCACCGATGATCTCGGGCAAGACCTGTTCGCCCGCATCCTGTATGGCGGGCGCATCTCGATGGCCGTCGGCCTGGCGGCCATGGCGATGGCCATCGTCGTCGGCGTGCTGGTGGGTGCGGTGGCGGGCATCTCGCGCGGGCCGGTGGACACCGCGCTGATGTGGCTGACCGATCTGTTCTTGTCGCTGCCGCAGCTGCCACTGCTGCTGCTGGTGATCTACCTGTTCCGCGACACGCTGAAAACCGCCTTCGGCCCCGAGGTGGGGGTGTTCATCCTGATCGTGCTGGTGATCGGGGGCTTTCGCTGGATGCCGGTGGCGCGGCTGGTGCGGGCGCAGTTTTTCTCGCTGCGCGAGAAAGAGTTTGTCGAGGCCGCGCGCGCGCTGGGCGCCACCACCACGCGCCAGGTGTGGCGCCACATCCTGCCCAACGCGCTGGGCCCGGTGATCGTCGCCGGCACCATCGACGTGGCGGCGGCGATCATCGCCGAATCAACGCTCAGCTTCCTCGGCCTGGGCTTCCCGCCTGACATCCCCACCTGGGGCCGCATCCTGTTCGACAGCAAGGACTACCTCGACATCGCGCCGCACTGGGCGATGTTCACCGGGCTGGCGATCTTCCTGGCGGTGCTGACGATCAACTTCGTCGGCGACGGGCTGCGCGATGCGCTGGATCCGCGCCGAGTTTTATAAGCTCACGATGCCACTGCTCGACATCCGGGGTCTGAAAACCCACTTCAAGACCGACGACGGCTGGCTGCATGCGGTCGACGGGGTCGACATCGCGATCGATGCCGGCGAGACGGTGTGCGTGGTCGGTGAATCGGGCTGCGGCAAGAGCGTGACCGCCAAAACGGTGTTGAAGCTGATCGACATGCCGCCCGGCAAAATCGTCGCCGGCCAGGTGCTGTGGAAAGGCCGCGACCTGGTGCCGCTGGGCAATGACGAGATGCGCAAGATCCGGGCGAAGGAAATCGCCATCATCTTTCAGGAGCCGATGACCAGCCTGAACCCGGTGTTCACGGTCGGTGAGCAGATCGCCGAATCGATCCGCCTGCACGAGGGCTTGAGCCGCCGCGAGGCGATGAACCGGGCAATCGAGATGTTGAAACTCGTCAACATCCCCACGCCAGAGCGCCGGGCGAAGGATTACCCGCACCAGTTTTCGGGCGGCATGCGCCAGCGGGTGATGATCGCCATCGCACTGGCCTGCAAGCCGCAGCTGCTGATCGCCGACGAGCCGACCACCGCGCTCGACGTCACCATCCAGGCCCAGATCCTCGACCTGATGCTGGAGTTGAAGGAACGCCTCGGCATGGCCATCCTGCTGATCACCCACGCGATGGGTGTGGTCGCTGAAACGGCGCAGCGGGTGGTCGTGATGTACGCCGGCAAGGTGGTCGAGGAGGCCACGGTCGAAGACCTGTTCGCCCACCCGCGCCACCCTTACACCCAGGGCCTGATCCGCTCGATCCCGCGCATCGACACCGCCGCTGTTCACAAAGTGCGGCTAGAGGCCATCGCCGGCACAGTGCCCAAGCTGATAGCTCCCGCCGAGGGCTGCCGCTTCGCCGCCCGCTGCCGCCACGCCACACCAGCCTGCACGGTGGCCACACCGCCGCTGCGCCTGGCCGCGCCGGGCCACAAGGTGGCTTGCATCTACGACTTGGCAACCTGATGACTGAGCTATTGAAGGTCGAGAACCTGGTCAAGCACTTCCCGATCCCAGGCGGGCTGTTCGGCCGCACAGTCGACAAGGTGCATGCGGTCGACGGCGTGAGTTTCACGCTGGACGCCGGCGAAACCCTGGGCGTAGTCGGTGAATCAGGCTGCGGCAAGAGCACCACTGGGCGCTGCATCCTGCGCCTGATCGAGCCGACCTCGGGCACGGTCACCTTCGAGGGCAAGGACGTCACCGCGATGGACAAGCCGGCGCTGCGGGCCATGGCGCGCGACATGCAGATCATCTTCCAGGACCCCTATGCCTCGCTGAACCCGCGCATGACGGTGGGCGCGATCGTCGGCGAGGCCCTCACCATCCACAAGCTGGCGGCCAACGCCCGCGCCTACGACGACCGCATCGTCGAGCTGCTGGAAACCGTGGGCCTGGCCGCCGACCACATGCGTCGCTATCCGCATGAATTTTCCGGTGGCCAAAGGCAACGGATCGGCATTGCCCGTGC
>JAYVDE010000433.1:0-4353 GCA_043749575.1 Burkholderiaceae bacterium
CCGGCCGCCGACGGTCGACGGCAACCCGCAAGCCCGGCCGCGCGGGACCACGTTGCCACCCGGCGCAGCGCCCATCGCTGGCGAAATTGCCAGCCAGGTGATGCCGCAGCTTACGGTTTGTGCGCCAGGCCGCCGACCGGTCGAAACCCGCAGCCCGGCCGGCTGCTGCGGCTCAAGTTCCGTGGGTGTTTCCCGATAAGGCTGGCAGCGGCCAAGTCAGAAGCCACCAGGGCCCATCCCACAAGACCCCTCAAGCCGGAGTGTTCATGCAGTATTCACCCCTTTCCCAGGTTCAGCAGCGTGTCCAGCTACGCGCGCCCCTGCCGTTCAACATCCGCGACCACGACGGCACCCTGCTGCTGGCCCGCGGCCACGTGGTCGAGTCCACCGAGCAGATGGCGGCGCTGTTCGCCCGCGGTGCGCTGGTCGACCTGGCCGAGTTGCAGACCGCGGCCGACCGCGTGAAGCTGGCCCGGCCTGACGAGCTGCCCGGTCTGTGGGCCCAGTGCCTGGACGACCTGAACGACCGCCTGCGGAACTCGGCGAAGGAAGGGTTCCTCGACGCGCTGCAAGAGGTCACGCCCGCCGTGCTGGCACTGGTCGAGCGCGACAAGGACTTGGCGATCTTCCAGGTGCTGCGCCAGAACGGCAATGAGCACCTGCAGTATGGCGTCAACCATTCCAGCCATGCCGCGATCACTGCCTACCTGGTGGCGCAGCGCCTGGGCTGGTCGACCGACGAGTCGCAGCGGGTGTTCAAGGCCACGCTGACGATGAACCTCTCGATGCTCGAATTGCAAGGCCAGCTGGCGCTGCAGACCACGCCGCCCACGCCCCAGCAGCGCGCGGCCATCACCGCCCACCCGCACGTCAGCCGCCGGCTGCTCGAGGTCTCCGGCGTGACCGACGCCGACTGGCTGGCCGCCGTGGCCAACCACCATGAAAAGCCCGACGGCAGCGGCTACCCGGCGGGCCGGCGCGACAGCGGCGACCTGGCCGCCCTGGTGCAGCGCGCCGACATCTACACCGCCAAGTTGAGCCCACGCGCCAACCGCGACGCGATCGCCGCCGACAAGGCCGGCCGCATGATGTTCATGCAGGAACCTGGTCACCCGATGATCTCCGCGCTGGTCAAGGAGTTCGGCGTCTACCCGCCGGGCTGCTTCGTCAAGCTGATGTCGGGCGAGACCGGCTTGGTGATCAAGCGCGGTGCCACCGTGATGGCACCCATCGTCGCGGTGATCAGCTCGCCCTACGGCGCCAGCCTGCCGCAGCCGCTGCGGCGCGACACCGCGCAGCGGGCGTACGCCATCCACTCGGTGCTGGGCAACCATGGCGGCAGCGTGCGGGTGTCGCCGGACACGCTGAGGGCGGTGCTGGCGGCGTGAGCGGATGGACAGGCTGGTGGTCAAGCTGGGCGGCCAGGGCGGCTGGCCTGACCCGTCCGCGGCCGTTCAGTCCGGTTCGTCGCGGGCGGCAAATGCCTGCAGCGATGCACCGGTGACGCGGCAGATACGCCACTCGGGCATCACCGTCGCGCCCATCTTCTCGTAGAAGCGGATCGCGTTTTCGTTCCAATCGAGCACGCTCCATTCGAAGCGGCCGTAACCACGCGCCACCGCCAGCGCGCCCAGGTGCGACAACAGCGCCTTGCCAATGCCCGCGCCCCGGCAAGCCGGCTGCACGTAGAGATCTTCCAGGTACAGCCCGGGCTGCGCCAGGAAGGTGGAAAAGTTGGTGAAGTACAGCGCAAAGGCCACCACCCGCTGGCCGCTGTGGGGTGCACCGCTCACAGCACCGTTCACCTCAACATGATCGGCGGCGTCCCGCACCTCGGCGACCACCGCCTCGACCACCGGCCGCTCGCCAAACAGGTGCGGCGCCAGGGTGTCGGCGGTCAGCCGCAGCAGGTGGCTCAGTTGCTCAAAGTCCGCCAGCTCGCCGATCAGGCCAACCAAGGCGGGCACATCACGCGGCTCGGCGGCACGCAGTTGGAAATGGATCATCGCGGCATTCTGGCATTCGCCCCGCCCCGCCCCGGTCCAGTCCAGCCCCAGCCCGGGTCGCTGTCGCGCCACCGACAGCCACGGCCCTGGCCGCCGGCCTACAGTCGCGCCGATGACCGCTCCCTACCAGCCGCTGCGCGCGGCCCAAAGCCGCCACCTGCCGGTACGTGGCCTGCAATACCACCTGCGCCAATGGGGCACGCCGCAGCCGGGGCAACCGCTGCTGCTGCTGATGCATGGCTTCATGGACGTCGGCGCCTCGTTCCAGTTCGCGGTCGACGCGCTGGCCCGTGCCGGCGATGACCAGCGCTGCATCGTCGCGCCCGATTGGCGCGGCTTCGGCCTCACTGCCGCAGCCGCGGCCACCGACGCCTACTGGTTCGCTGATTACGTCGGTGACCTCGACGCCATCATCGACGCGCTGTCGCCTGGCGCCCCGGTCGATCTGCTGGGCCACAGCATGGGCGGCAATGTGGTCATGACCTACGCCGGCGTGCGGCCGCGCCGCATCCGCCGGCTGGTCAACCTGGAAGGCTTCGGCCTGCCCGACCACCCAGCGGCCGAAGCCACCTCGCGCCTGGCCACCTGGCTGGACGAACTGAAGGCGCCGCAACACCTGCGGGCCTACCGCAGCGTCGACGAGGTGGCGCAGCGCCTGTGCAAGAACAAACCGCGGCTGGCCGCCGACAAGGCGCAATGGCTGGCCGGCCACTGGGCCGCGCTCGACGCCCAAGGCCGCTGGGCGGTGCTGGCTGACGCCGCGCACCGCCGCATCAACCCCGTGCCCTACCGCGCAGCCGAGGCCATCGCCACCTGGTCGGCGATCACCGCGCCGCTGCTGTGGGTGCAAGGCGCAAAAAGCCGCACCGACGACCATTGGGACGGCCGCTACAGCTTTGCCGAGTTCCAGGCGCGGCTGGCCCATGTGCCGAACGTGCAGCAAGTGCACCTGGCCGACGCCGGCCACATGCTGCACCACGACCAGCCCGAAGCGCTGGCCGCGGCGCTGCAAGCGTTTCTCGACTGATCGGCCGCTTGCCGGCCTGGGCGCGGGCCGGCTGCCGCCGCGTGTTCGCAGCGCCATAAAACCCGACTATATTGGTCGGCTATGACCATTCCACTCTCCCCGCCCCGGCCCGAGCTCGGCAAGACCTCGATCGACAAACAGAAGATCCGGTTCCTGCTGCTCGAAGGCATCGATCCCTCGGCCATCGCGGTGTTGCGGGCCGCGGGCTACAGCCAGATCGAGAGCCTGGCGGGTTCGCCGTCCGACGACGAGTTGGCTCTCAAGCTGGCTGACGCGCACTTCGTGGGCATCCGTTCGCGCACCCAGCTGAGCGCCGAGGTGTTGGCCCACGCGCCCAAGCTGATCGCCATCGGCTGCTTCTGCATCGGCACCAACCAGGTCGACCTGGCCGCGGCGCGCCAGCGTGGCATTGCGGTGTTCAACGCGCCGTTCTCCAACACCCGGTCGGTGGCCGAATTGGTGCTGGCCGAGGCCATCCTGCTGATGCGCGGCGTGCCGGAGAAAAGCGCGGTGGCGCACCGCGGCGGCTGGCTCAAATCGGCCCGCAACGCGCACGAGATCCGGGGCAAGACCTTGGGCATCGTCGGCTACGGCGCCATCGGCTCGCAGCTGTCGGTGCTGGCCGAAGCGCTGGGCATGCAGGTGGTGTTTGTCGATGTGCTCAGCAAGCTGCCGCTGGGCAATGCCCGCCAGCTGGCCAGCCTGGCCGAGTTGCTGGCCAGCGCCGACGTGGTCAGCCTGCACGTGCCCGAGAACCCCAGCACCGAATGGCTGATCGGTGAAAAAGAGATCGCGCTGATGAAGCCCGGCGCGCTGCTCATCAATGCCTCGCGCGGCAGCGTGGTCGAGATCGACGCGCTGGCCAACGCGTTGAAGCAGCAGCGGCTTTCGGGCGCGGCGATCGACGTGTTTCCGCTCGAGCCGCAGAGCAATGCCGACGTGTTCGAATCGCCACTGCGCGGCCTGGACAACGTGATCCTGACGCCGCACATCGGCGGTTCCACGCTGGAGGCGCAGGAAAATATCGGCACCGAGGTGGCGGAAAAGCTCGTCAAGTACAGCGACAACGGCACCTCGACCTCGTCGGTCAACTTCCCCGAGGTGGCGCTGCCCGCCCACCCTGGCCAGCACCGCTTGCTGCATGTGCACCGCAACGTGCCGGGTGTGCTGTCGCGCATCAACCAGGTGTTTGCCGACAACCAGATCAACATCGCCGCGCAGTACCTGCAGACCCGCGAGGACCTCGGCTATGTGGTGATCGACATCGACGCCGCCCATTCCGACACCGCGCTGGCCAAGCTGGCCGGCGTGGCCGGCACG
>JAYVDE010000434.1:0-4347 GCA_043749575.1 Burkholderiaceae bacterium
AACCACAGCCATAGCCCAGCTATGGCGAGGATTTGCAACGCCGCAGACCGCCCAAAACAGGGCTGACCGCGCCGCGAGGGACTTGTTCAGCGTTGCCCTAAAGAGGCCGACATAGTGAACTCGATTCCGCCTAGCTACACCGGCGGCAACATCGACAACTGGCGTATCGGCAAGGGCGCGACCATGTACTAGCCGGTTGCGGTCAAAGGCGCGCTGTTCTCGGTCGGCGACCCGCATGCGGGGCAGGGCGACTCGGAGTTGTGCGGCACGGCGATCAAATGTTCGCTGACCGGCGCCTTCCAGTTCATCTTGCACAAGAAGGCGTCGCTTGCCGGCACCTCGCTCGAGAAGCTCGACTACCCGCTGCTCGAGACCCAGGACGAATGGGTGCTGCACGGCTTCAGCTTCGCCAACTACCTGGCCGAACTGGGCCCCACGGCGCAGAGCGACATCTACGGCAAGTCGTCGATCGACCTGGCGCTGAAAGACGCATTCCGCAAGTCGCGCCGCTTCCTGATGGAAACCAAGAACCTCACCGAGGACGAAGCGATTTCACTGTTGTCGGTGGGCGTGGACTTCGGTGTGACACAGGTGGTGGATGGCAATTGGGGCGTCCACGCCATCATCAAAAAGGCCTTGTTCTCTGGCGGGTCCCTGTGACGCTGTAGACGAATTTGGCGCGCCGCTCCGAGCTCAGCGCCTCCGACAGGGGCCGCCTGGTGCAGCGCAAGGGCTTGTCAGTGGGGTTCGCTGCGCGCGGACAAGACCGGCGCAAGTGACCCCGCCCCCACCTTTGGCTGCAAAGTCTCGATTTCCTCAAGCAATCGATGGCGGGTCTCGACGCCAAACCAGGCGAGCGCGAGCGCGGCCAGCGCCATCGGCACGGCACCGATGAGTGCCACGACCGCCATCGACGGCGGCGCAATGCCAAAACACACCAGCCCGATGATCAGCACGCCGCCAGCCTTGCAGGCGCCCGCGCACAAGCCCGCTCCTTTGGCGCGCACCGGTGTCGGGTAGAGTTCCGAGCTGTAGACCGACAGCACCGCGACGACGGCGTTGATGCCCACGATCGGGAACACCAGCAACACCACCAGCAGCGCGCGCTTGTGCACGATGCCATCGCCGGCAAGCACGAAGCCCGCCAGCGCCAGCGCGGTGATGGCCGACAGCGCCATGACGGTCTTCTTGCTGCTCCAAAAGTGGTACAGCCAGGCCACGACGAAGGTCAGCAGAAGTCCAATCAAAGCCGCGTTGCTCAGGATGAGGTCCGCCTCAGTGAAACCCAGTTTGCGCAAGTTGGTGGGAATCCAGAGGTTGAAGCCGAACAGCACCAGCCCGCAGGTGATCCCCAGGCTCGAGACCACCAGCGTGGGCCCGATGAAACGCGGTGCGATCAGCGCTTGCCACCGACTCTCCATCGGGACGACCGGCGGTTGCGGCCCGAGCCCGGACACCGGCTCGTGTACCACTGCGGCGCCATAACGCGCCATCACGGCGCGGGCCTCGTTGGCGCGACCGCTGGCCAGCAGGAAGCGCGGTGACTCGGGAATCCAGCGGTTGAGCAGGATAAACAAAACGCCGGTTGGCAGGCCGATCAGCCAGAGGATGCGCCAGCTGTAGACCGGCACCAGTTCGGCCGCCAGCCAGCTGGTGAGCACGTAGGCGCCGGCAACATCGGCGCCAACCAGCACCATCAGCCAGCCACGATGGCGCGCCGGAATGGTCTCGGCCAGCAGCGCGTAGGCAATCGGCAACATGCCACCGACGCCCAGACCCAACAGGAAACACATGCCGAGCTTCCAATAGAAGTCAGGCATCGCGCCGCAGATTGACGTGGCAATGAAGCTGATGCCCGCGAACAGGATCGACGGGCACCGGCCAATCCGGTCGCCCAGCCAGCCCCATATCAAGGAGCCCATCACGGTACCGCTGATGCCGGACAGCGCCAGGTAGGCCGCCGACTTAGGGCAATGCTGAACAAGTCCTCGCGAGGGGTGCCGCCGGGGTTCAAAGGTAACTTCAGCTTGTATTCCTGCGTCATCCCCGGAATGACAAAGGCCAGCGCGGTCGGCTTCATGATGTCGATCGTGATCGCAACGGCCATCGTCAGCAGCAGGCCGATATGGGCCAGGCTAATCGGTGCGTCGTCCATGGCCTGGATGCGCAAGTTGACCGGGCCGCCGATCCCGCGCTCTGGCGCCCTCGGGTAGAGGCCTACAGGCTCGCCACCAGCCCAACGAGGATGGCACCCATGCCCATCAGCATGCCGGCGTCCATCGGCATGCCGGCCAGCCGGTAGCCGTTGTGTCGCCCGTGCAGAACCATCGGGAGGTGCAAAAGCACACCCGCCGTGACGGCCACAACGCCAAACCAGAAAGTCACCGGATGGTGAAAGGCGACCTCGCCGGCCCGCGCGCCACCGCGCTGGTTGGCGGCCGCGCTCATTTCTGTGCCCCCGCGCGCGGGCGTATGGCGGGCACGCTGGCCGGCTGCGCCGCCCGCCAGCACGCGACCCACATCAGCGCCCCCCGTCCAGCACAAGTGATGCACAGTGAAAAAAACAAGCCAAAGACAATGCCGGCGTGAGACAGCAACCCATACACCGCAGCCGTCGCCAGCGCAAACGCAATCTGGTGCGCGCGCGTGCTGGGTGTCGTGACCGGATCGCTGACCATGTAGAAAGTGAACAGCACAAACGCCATGCCGGTCATCGGTTCAAGCAGAGTCCAGACATCCTGCGGCGACGCCCATGATCGCACCAGGGCCTGAGCGGCGAAGCCAAGCAGCCATGCCAGCACCAGCGTGATGCGTTTGGTCGCGCGCCAGTTCAGCAACGAGCCGCTGCAGACGATGAGCAGCGGCAGCAGCCAGTCCAGTGCGCCGCTGACGTTCTCGGTGAACTGGTACGGCTGGGCAACGCCGACCCAGTCGCTGAACAGCAGCAGGGTCACGGCAATGCCGAGGTTCGACGGATTCATGAAGTGGGTTGTGACGCCCGCAGGCGCACCGGGCACTGGCACCCGCAGCAGCACCTTGGAGAAAATGGCGAGCGACGCCGCGAACGCGACCACCACAAAGCGTTCGTTGGTGTAGAGCAGCATCGCCACCGCCAGCCCGGTGATGTGGGCTGGCAGCAAAAAAACCACCAGATGGCGCGCGCTGCCGCGAAAACGGGCGTTCGCCCAACCTTTGATGGCCAGTTCAGTCGCGATCTCGGAAAAGTAAGCCGCGCCCAGCGCGACCAAGGGGGTTAGCCAGGCCTGCTCGAATCCAAGCCACAGGTGCCCGAGCAGGTTCAACACCGTGATCGCAATCGCAAACGGCAAGATGCCCGGCCGGGGTTGCGGGCGGGGCTCAGCGCTGGTCGATGTCATGACGGACTCCGGTTCAGGGCTGTAACAGGACGGCCAGGTGCTGCCCGATCGGGATTGCGGGAAAGCGCGCGGTCTTGGTCGTCGCGCCGACGGATCGCCAAGTGATGACCAATTCGGCGGTGGTGTCGGGGGCGACGCTGCCAAGACCAAAGTGGATATCCGGGCTGCGCTTGCCCGAGTGGCCGTTGCCGCCATCGACCTCGGAAGTGAAGCTGCGGCCATCGCTCAGCCGGATGGCGACCCGCGCGCCGATGGCCGGCCGCGACCGCTGGCCGCCGTCGGCCGCTGCGGCGATGGTGGTGACGCGAGACGCGCCGGTAAGGTTGCCGATAAGAATGCGCGGGCTCAGGCCGATGAAGGTATGGCCCTGTGCGGCCCGCGAGGTGTTGTGGTGGAACTCCGCTGCGGCAAACTGCCTGGCCTCGATGTAGTCGAGCCGCCCGTCCTGGTCGGCGTCGCCAATCGCCAGCCCACGGGTGGGCGCCGGTGCCCCGTGCACCAGATGGTTGAGCGATGACGACACATCGACATAGCGCTTGGACGGATTCAACACGAAGAACGGATTGCGCCGCGAGTTGCCGCTCAGGTCGCAACCCAGGCCGGAGGCATCCTGCTCCATGCGGAACCAGGCGGCCGGGTGCTTCAGCAGCGCGTCATTGGCAGTGGCCAGCTCTTGCAGCATGGCCCAGCAACTCTTGCGCCAAACCAGTCCGGAGTCGGCTTCGCGACCGCGGACGAAGCCCACCGCCTGCAATGCCTCAAGCTGTCCGTCGTTGTCGAAATCGGCGAACTTGGCATCCCACGCCCAGCCACTTCTGGACACGCCGCGCTGTTCGCTCTCGTCGGTGTAGGGCGCCGTGCCTTGCTTGACCAGCGTCGCGTCGATCTTGCGGCCGTCGCTGACGAACAGGAACTGACTCTCCTGCAGCGCCCATTTTTCCGTGATGTTGCTGACGTAGATGTCCGCCAG
>JAYVDE010000435.1:0-4340 GCA_043749575.1 Burkholderiaceae bacterium
CGGCCGCCCGCTCAACTTGCCCTGGGCCTCGGCCATGAAGGCCGCACCGCCCTCTTGGCGGCAGGCGATGAAGCGGATCTGCTCGCGGTATTGGTGAAAACCGTCGAGCACCGCCAGGTAGCTTTCGCCCGGTACGCCGAAGCAGGTGTGCACGCCCTGGGCGATCAGGGCTTCGACGAGGGCGTGGCCGGCGGGTCTCAATGTCATGGTCTTCGGTTTGAGCTTGGTTTTCAGATTATCGACAGCGCCAGTCTGGCGTCAGGCGGGGCTCAGTTCGCGCCGCTCGCGCCGCACGCGCCGCACCTTGAAAGCGCTGGCGACCAGCACCAGTTGCACCGCCGCCAAGCCGATCCACACCGCGCCGTAGTGGTGCAAGTCCATCAAGCGGCCGAAGAACAACGGGGCCAGCGCCTGGCCGATGTCCAGCCCGGAATAAACCACGCCAAACACCCGGCCGCTGGCGTTGGCGGGGGTTGAGCGCTTGACCAGCATGTCGCGCGACGGGCTGGCGCTGCCGGTGACCAGGCCCATCATGCCGAAGGCCACCGGCACCATCCAGCCGGCCAGCGGCGCCAGCGCGACGGTCAGCGCGATGCCGGCCGCCAGCGCCATGCCGCTGCCGACGATGCGCTCGCAGCGCGCCGGGTCGGTGGCCAGAAAGCCGCCCAACACCATGCCGCTGGCGCTGCCCACCATGTAGATCGACAAACAGGCCGCCACCCAGTGCAGCGGCACCGCGTGCAGCTGGCGCGCCGCCTCGGGCGCAAAGCTCTGGACCACGCTCAACACGATCGCGTACAGGAAAAAGAATCCGAAGCACATCCACACCGCCGGGATGCGCAGGAAATCGAGCGCACCCTCGGGCCGCGGCGGCAGCGCGCTGGTGGCCGGATGCACCGTGCTGGCAGACGTGCTGGCAGTCCTGCTGGCAGAAGCCGTGGCAGACGCGGTGGCGGCCGGGTCGGCAGGTGGGGCGACCGGCGGCATGTCCGACGCGGCGCCGTCCAGCGCCAGCCGGTCGCGCTGCCACCACAGCAGCGCCACCACGCCGAACGCCACCGCCGCGCCGCCCAACAGCGCCACGCGCCAGCCGGCGGCCATTGCCACCGGCACCATCAGCGCCGGCGCCAGCGCCCAGCCCAGCGTGCCGGTGATGCCGTGCGCGCTGTAGGCATGGCCCAGCCGCGACGGGTGCACCTTGCGGTTGAGCAAGGTGTAGTCGACCGGGTGGAACACGCCATTGCCGATGCCCGCCACCACCGCGCTGGCGGCCAGCATGGTGTAGCTGGTGCTGCTGGCGTAGCCCAGCGCGGCCAGGCCCAGCAGCCCCAGGCCGGCAAACAGCACCGGCCGCGGGCCGCTGCGGTCGACGACGAAGCCCGATGCCGTCTGCACCGCGCTGGAGACGACGAAGAAGATCGTCAGCAACAGCCCCAGCTGGGTGTAGCTGACGCCAAATTCGTCTTTCAGCCACGGGAACAGCGGCGCCAGCAACAACTGGCTGAAGTGGCTGACCCCGTGCGCCAGCCCGACCAGGCCGATGAAGGTGGCGTCCTGGCGCAGCGACGACGCGGCAGTGCCGGCGGTATCGGTGGTGGCGGTAGTGGCGAAGGGGGTGGTGGCAGTGGCGGTGGTCATCTCGGCGGGGGCGCAGGCGCCAGAGCAGCCCGACAGTGGGACCGCACAGCGTAACCCCCTTCACCCAACCGACTGTCACCGACCGGACCGCTGCCGCCATCACTGGCGCCCAGCCACCAGCCACTGTTCACCCGCCAGCTCCGGCCACCGGCCACCGCCCGGCGCCAGCTGGCGTGCCCGCGGCGCGGTGCAGGGCTCAAGGCCGGCGGCTGATACGCCGATAAGCCCGTATCCCCCGACCTGCCCCAGGAGCGCCCCGCGATGGACTTCTCATCGGTTCACAACACCCACGAAAAAACCATCTTCGACGCGGTGGTCGCCGCCGCCCCGCGCTACCCGGCCGTGGCCGACGACGTCGAACTGCTGGCCGACGTGGCCTGCGTGGCGCTCAACCGCATGCCGCCGCACTACATCCGCCACAGCGCCGACCTGGCCTTCTTCACCACCGAGAAAGAGCGCCAGGCGATCCGGCGCAACGTCGAAGAATCGGTCGACTTTGCCTTCGGCTACGTGCAGGCGCGGCATGTGATGGCCGCGCGGCGCTGAGCCTCAGCCCGGCTGCCGCCGAAAGATCACGGCCCCGTGATCTTTCGGTGAGGACTGCGGGAGACCGGCTTCCTAGCATGGCGTTGACGGGTTCGACAGATCGGACCCGATCCACCCCCACCCTGCATCAGGAGCCCGTCATGCCCACCCTGCCCAAGCCTTCCATCACCCGCCCCACCCTGTGCCTGCTGGCCGCCACGGCCGCCATCGGTTTTGCCACGGCCGCCAGCGCCGCCAGCGTCAATGTCACGGTCAAGATCGAGAACCTGGCACCGGTCAACAGCGTGTCCTACGCACCTTTGCACCTGGGCTTCAACAACGGCAGCTTCGACGCCTTCAACATCGGCGCGCGGGCCGGTGCGGGCATCGTTTCGGTGGCCGAAGGCGGTGCCGGCAACGTCTGGCAAGCTGATTTTGCCGCCGCCGACCCCACCGCCACCCGCGGCACCATCGCTGGCCTGCTGCAGCCCGGCGGCATGCAGTCGATGCGCTTCCTGGTCGACACCGCGGTGAACCCGTACTTCAGCTTCGCCGCGATGGTGGTGCCGAGCAATGACTTCTTCATCGGCAACGACTCACCCACCGAGTACAAGCTGTTCAACAACGGCGGCAGCCAGCTGCAGATCAGCGCGATCACCCTCAAGGCGCATGAGATCTGGGATGCCGGCTCCGAGGTCTATGACCCGTCGGCTGCCGCCTTTGTCGGCAACAACGGCCTGCGCACCCCGCAGAACTCGGTGGTGGCCTTCAACTTTGCCGAGTTCTTCGGCTACAACGGGCTGACCACCGGCGCTGGCTACACCTTCAACAGCCAGCTGACCGCCAACGCCGATGTCTACCGGATCTCGTTCACCGCCGCGCCGGTGCCCGAGCCCGAGACCTACGCGCTGATGATGGCCGGCCTGCTGGCCGTGGGCGTGATGGTGCGCCGCCGCCGCGCGGCCTGAACCGCCCGCACACTCCACGGGCCCGGCCCCGCCCGCCGCCAGCGACAGGCCGGCGCGTGCGGTGCCCCTCTGTTCCAATCGAGTCCGCCGCCCACCGCTTCCGCCACCGATGCCCCAACACCTGCTGCTGGTCGAAGACGACGACGCCATCGCCGACGCGCTGCGCCTGCACCTGGAGCAAGCCGGCTACCGCCTGCACCGCGAAGCCGACGGCAGCCGCGCGATGGCGGCCATCGACCGCCAGCGCTGGGACCTGGTGCTGCTCGACCTGATGCTGCCCGGCGCCGACGGCTGGGACGTCTGCCGTCACCTGCGTGCGCGCCACGCCGACGTGCCGGTGATCATGCTCAGCGCACGCTCGGCCGAGGCTCACCGCGTGCTGGGGCTGGAGCTGGGCGCCGACGACTACCTGGCCAAGCCGTTTTCGATGCTCGAACTGGTGGCCCGCGTGCGCGCCCTGCTGCGGCGGGTGGCCCAGCTGCGCGCGGCGCCCGCCGCCACAACCGACTTGCGCTTTGGCGACTGCCGGCTCGACACCGCGCGGCGTGAACTGCAGCGCGCCGGGCAGACGCTGGCGCTGACGCTGCGCGAGTTCGACCTGCTGTATTTCCTGGGCCGACACCCGGGCCAGACATTCAGCCGGGCCGACCTGCTGGCGCGGGTGTGGGGCGCCGGCTTCGACGGCTACGAGCACACCGTCAACTCGCACATCAACCGGCTGCGCCAGAAAATCGAGATCAACCCGCGCGAACCACGCCTGATCGTCACGGTCTGGGGCCTGGGCTACCGCTTCGAAGGTGCCACAGCGTGATCGGGCTGCGCCCCTGGTCATTCGCCGCGCGCCTCACCGCCTTGCTGGCAGTGCTGCTGCTGGCCTTTGCCACGCTGGTGGCCATGCTCGGCCGCAACCTGGCGCGTGAGCAGGAGCAAGAGGCCCTGCAGCGCCTGTCGCACGGGCTGGCGCGCCACATCGTCGGCCATTGGCCCGATATCACGCTGGCCGATCCGACCGAAGCCGACCGCGCCGCCCGCGCGGCGTTGCTGCAGATGCTGATGGTGGTGAACCCAGGCATCCAGGCCTATGTGCTGGACGCGCAAGGCCGCGTCAAGGCCTACATCGGCGAGCCCGGCATGGTGCGCGTGCACCAGGTGGCGCTGCAGCCAGTGCGCGACTTCCTGGCCGGCGCGCCGCTGCCGCTGCACAACACC
>JAYVDE010000436.1:0-4324 GCA_043749575.1 Burkholderiaceae bacterium
GCCGCGCACATGCGGCAAGCCCATGGCGCCGAACAAGATCGCGTCGGCAGCGCGGCAGGCCGCCAGCGTGGCCGCCGGCAGGGCCTGGCCGCTGTCGAGGTAATGCTGGGCTCCGGCCGGGTGAGTCACCGTCTCGAAGCGCCGGCCCAGTCGGGGCGCCAGGGCCTCCAGCAAGGCCCGTCCGGCGGCGGTGACTTCGCGGCCGATGCCGTCACCGGGCAGCACGGCAATCTGGTAGCTGGGTTTCATGCGGGTGGGCTCGACAAGGGGTGCAAGGTGTTGAAGGCGCGTTCACATCTGCGCCAGCTTGTAGCGCTCGAAAATGGTCAGCAGCTCGACATTGGCGCGTTCGCGGTGCGCCCGCGTCACCCGCGCGGCACCGTCGGCATCGCCGGCGGCCAGCCGGTCCAGCATCTGCATGTGCTCGCGCGTGGAGTTCACCGGCTTGGGCCGCAGCCGCAGCGAGAACATGCGGGCGCGGTGGGCGCGGTCCCAATAGTTCAGCACCGTGGCCTGCAACTGGCGGTTGACGGCCAGCGCCAGCAACTGGGCATGGAAGCGCTCATCGGCGGCGGCCCAGGCGTCGAGATCGTCGTGCCGCAACGCCTCGTCCATCGCCTGGGTGGCCTCGACCAGGGGCAGCAAGGCCGCGGCATCGGGCTGCTGCCGGGCCAGCAACTCGGCCGCCATGCACTCCAGCGCGGTGAGGATCTGGTAGATCTCGCGCATGTCGGTGGGCGAGACCGGCAGCACCCGCAGGCCATGCCGGGGGATCACTTCGACCAGGCCTTCGTTGCTCAGGCGCAGCATGGCCTCGCGCACCGGCGTGCGGCTCATGCCCAGGGCCAGCGCCACCTCCTGCTCCAAGGCGCGGTGGCCGGGCGGCCAGACGTTGTCGAGGATGCGCTGGCGGATCTGCGCGTAGGCCCGATCGACCATCGAGCCGGCGGCGAGCGTGTCCTGGCGGGGGTTCATCGCTGCGCCCAATGCGCCGGGGCCACGCCCGGCACCGGCATGGGCAGGCAGGCCAGGCGGTCGCCCAGCAGGCAACCCAGCACGGCGCTGCGGCGCTGCGGGCCTGCAAAGGCAATGCTGGAGATGTTGCGCAGCCGCTGGCCGGGGTTGTTGTCGAGGTGCGGGCGGCCCATCTGGCCGGCCTGGTAGGCGGCCTCCACCTGTGCCAGGTGGGCCGCATCGGCGTCCTCCAGCCAAAGGGTCTGGGTGCCGTCCTCTGCCACCCGGATCAGCCGGTTGCTGACGATGCTGACCACCCAGGCCGTGCCCGACTCGTCGAAGGCCAGACCGTCCGGAAAGCTGCCCGGCCCGAACCGCGCCACCACCTGCTTGGGGCCCAGGCTGCCATCGGCTGCCAAGGCAAAGCGCGACAGCCGGCGCGTGAAGGTCTCGTTGACATACAGCCATTGGCCGGTCGGGTGCAGGGCCAACTCATTGGTGTAGCCCAGGCCGTCGGCCACGATGCGGGCATGACCGTCGGGGGCGACGCAGACGATGAAACCATCGTCCACGTCGGCACAGTAGCCCAGCGCCCGCGGTTGCCGCCGCGTGCTGACCGTCACCCAGATGCGGCCCTGCGCATCGCGCAACACGAAGTTGGTGGGCGGCAAGGGCTGGCCCTGCACCGCCAACAGCCAGGGTTGCACCTGGCCGTCACGGGTCAGCCGGTACACCCCACCCTGCTCATTCCCCAGGTGGGCCAGCAGGAAACTGCCGTCGGCCAGGAGCGCAATGCCATTTGGCCGCAGCTCACCGCCATCGGGCAGCCGGCCGGCATACAGCCGGGACGGGCCATCCGGCAGCTGGTGGGCCACGCCGCCGCGCCAGTCGGCGGTGAAAAAATCACCCGCTGCAGTGGCCAGCACGCATTCAGGCCGCACCAGGTCCTGGCCGAGAAACCCGATGCCGGCCAGGGACTGCGGCAACGGCGACGCTTGGGCAGGCGACAGGGCCTGCTGCCGCGCCGGCAGTGCAAAGGGGGTTTGTTCGAACGCACTCATTAACGTATACGTTAGCTGATGCGTTGAAAGCAACCCATCAGGGCGAACCCGCAGGGCAGGCCATCCCTCGAACCCGGCTGCGACCGGAACGGTGGCAGGTTGGTGAGGACAATCGGCCCGCAGGCCGCCCGCAGCGTCAGACACGCACGAAACGCACCACCATCTCGACGATGCTCTCGCGGCGCGCCGCCACCGCCTCGGGCAGGTCCGGGTCGCGCTGGAAGATCAGCGAAAAGGTGTGCTTGTTGGCCACGTTGAACACTGCCAGCGCGCTGATCGACATGTGCAGGTCCAGCGGGTCCAGCCCGGGCCGGAACACGCCGGCGTCGCAGCCGCGCCGGTAGACCTGGGCGATGGCGTCGATGGCCGGCACGTTCAGGCTGCGGATGGCCTTGCTCTGGGCCAGGAACTCGCCGCGGTGGATGTTTTCGGTCATCACCAGGCGGGTGAACTCGGGGTGCGCCAGTTGGTAGTCCACGGTGGCGCCCACCAGCTCGCGCAGCGCGGGCTCGGGCGCCAGGTCGTCCAGGTGCAGCGCAGCCTCAGTGTCGCGGATAGCCTGGTAGGCATGCTCCAGCACCGCGATGTAGAGCCCCTCCTTGCTGCCGAAGTAGTAGTAAATCATCCGCTTGCTGGTGCGCGTGGCGGCGGCGATCTCGTCGATGCGCGCGCCGGCCAAGCCCTTGTCGGCAAACTCGCGGGTGGCCACGTCGACGATGTCGGCCATGGTGCGGGCCGGGTCGTTGGTGCGTGGCGGCGGTGTGTCAGCCGCCACAGGGCCCGCCGCCGCAGCTTCGGCCACCGACCGCTTGCGTGGCCGCCCCGGGCCGCGCATGGGCGCCGGCTCGATCGGGTTTTGTACTGGTTCGTTCATTTGGCAACGAGCTTATCAGGCCGGCGGACGGCCCGGGCCTGGCGCCACCGGGGCGGCAAGCCCGCCGTCAGCAGGCGAGGTTGGCGCTGATGCGCTCCAGCAGCATCTCGGTGGACCCGTCGACGAAGCCCGCCACCCGGGCGCCGATCAGGTGCCGCGCGAAGGGGTGCTGCTCGCGCAGTCCCTCGGCGCCCATGGCCTGCAGCAAGGCCGGCAGCTGGCGGTCGGCCAGGCGGCAGGCCAGCAGCTTGGCCTGGGCGGCGATGAGCTGGGCGTCCTGGCCGGCGTCGATTTGGCTCGCCGCCTGGGCCACCATCAGCCGGCAGGCCTCCAACTCGCTGGCCGCTTCGGCCCGGCGCCAGCGCCAGCCCTGGTGGTCGGCCAGCGGCTGGCCGAAGCTGTTGCGCTGCCGGCCATGGGCCTGGGCCACGCGCAAGGCCTCGGCCACCATGCCGCAATACATGGCGGCGATGTAGGTGCGCGCACCGTTGATCGACACCAGCGCGGCCTTGAAGGCCTGGCCCGGCGGATGCAGCATCTCGGCCGCGTCGGCCCTGTAGCCTTCGAGCCGGAAGCCGCCGGTGCCGATGCTGTGCTGGCCGCCCAGCGCAAACGCGGGCTGGCGGATGAAGCCGGCGCGCTGGCCATCCACCAGGAAGCAGGCGATACCGCGGCCGCCGCTGCCCGGCTCGGTCTGGGCATACAGCACCACCACGTCAGCCTCGGCGGCATTGGTGATCCAGGCCTAGGCGCTGCTGAGCTGCCAGCCGCCGTCGCGCCGGTCGGCCCGGGTGGTGATGGACGCAAAGTCAGACCCGGCGTCGGGCTCGGACAGCGCCGTGCAGCCCAGGCGGCGCGCCGCGATCAACTCAGGCAGGTAGCGCGCGGCCAGCGCCGGCGCGGCGTCGCGAGCGAGCTTGGCGGCCACGTTGTGGGTGTTCAGCCACGACATGGTGAAGCCGAAATCGGCGCCGGCCAACACCTCGGCCAGCGCGGCCTTGCAGGCAAAGGACGCCCCAAGCCCGCCGGCGGCCACCGGCACCTGCAGGCGCGTCAAGCCGAGTGCCACCGCCGCCTGCAGTGCCTCGTGGCCGATGCGCCGCTCGCGCTCCCATTGCGCCGCCTGCGGGCCCACCTGCTCGCGCGCCAGGCCGGCGCCCAGGCCCACCAGCGCGGCCTCGGCCGGGCTCAGGCCGTAGAGGGCTGCGGCGTCGGCAGCCGGGTCGGTGCCGGGCATGCTCAGACGCGCTCAAGCACCAGCGCAATGCCCTGGCCCACGCCGATGCACATGGTGCACAGCGCATAGCGGCGGCCGCCGCGCTGCAGCCGGTTGACGGCGGTGGTGGCCAGGTGCGCGCCACTGGCGCCCAGCGGATGGCCAAGCGCGATGGCGCCGCCCCAGGCGTTGACACGCGCATCGTCGTCGGCCAGGCCC
>JAYVDE010000437.1:0-4313 GCA_043749575.1 Burkholderiaceae bacterium
CGCGATGAAGCGCTGGCCATCCGCATTGCCACCGCCGTGGTGGCGGTGTGCGCGCCGCGCCAGGTGCCAGTCACCTTGAAGATGCGCACCGGCTGGTGCGCCGCCGAGCGCAACGCGGTGGCGCTGGCCCGCGCCGCGGCCGACGCCGGCGTGGCCATGCTCACCGTGCACGGCCGCACCCGCGAGCAGGGCTACACCGGCTGTGCCGAATACGACACGGTGGCCGCGGTGAAGGCGGCGGTGCGCGTGCCGGTGGTGGCCAATGGCGACATCGATTCACCGGCCAAGGCGCTGGCGGTGTTGCAGCACACCGGCGCCGACGCGCTGATGATCGGCCGCGCGGCGATGGGTCGGCCGTGGATCTTCCGCGAGATCGCGCACTTTCTGGCCACCGGCCAGACCTTGGCGCCGCCGGCCACCGCCGACGTGCGCCGCTGGCTGGTCGACCATCTGCAAGCCCACTACGGCCTCTACGGCGAGCGCAGCGGCGTGCGCAGCGCGCGCAAACACATCGGCTGGGCGGTGCGCGCCCTGCCCGGCGGCGAAGCCTTTCGCCAGGCCATGAACAGCATCGACGAGGTCGACCGCCAGGTGGCGGCCGTCAGCGATTATTTCGACGCGCTGGCGCAGCGCCACCCCCTGCTGCCACTGGCCGCTGCCAACGACGACCAAGTCGTGTTGGAAGCATGAGCGCTCCCAGGGTGCAGCCATGAGCAAAAAGAAGATCGAAGACTGCATCCGCGACAGCCTGGAGCAGTACTTCAAGGACCTGCGCGGCACCGAGCCGCATGCGGTGCACGACATGGTCGTCGGCACGGTCGAAAAGCCGATGCTGGAGGTGGTGATGAAACACGCCGAAGGCAACCAGAGCAAGGCCGCCGACTGGCTGGGCATCAACCGCAACACCCTGCGCCGCAAGCTGCTCGATCACAAGCTGATCAAGTGAGCCGCGCCTCCTATCCCGTATCCCCTGCATCAGCCGAAGAAGTCCCCATGACCACTGCCCTGCTGTCCGTGTCCGACAAGACCGGCATCGTCGAGTTTGCCCAGGCGCTGCATGTGCGTGGCATCCGGCTGCTGTCCACCGGCGGCACTGCGCGCCTGCTGGCCGATGCCGGCCTGGCCGTCACCGAGGTGGCCGAGGTGACTGGCTTTCCCGAAATGCTGGACGGCCGGGTCAAGACCTTGCACCCGCGCATCCACGGCGGCCTGCTGGCCCGGCGCGACCTGCCCGAGCACATGGCCGCACTCAGCCAACACGGCATAGCCCCCATCGACCTGCTGGTCATCAACCTGTACCCGTTTGCGCAGACCACGGCCCGGCCCGACTGCACGCTGGAAGACGCGATCGAGAACATCGACATCGGCGGCCCGGCGATGCTGCGCGCCGCGGCCAAAAACTGGCAAGACGTCGGCGTGGTGATCGACCCCAGCGACTACCCCCAGGTGCTGGCTGAACTGGACGCCGGCGGCCTGACCCGCAAGACCAAGTTCGCGCTGGCGCGCAAGGTGTTCGCCCACACCGCCGCCTACGACGGCACGATCACCAACTACCTGAGCGCGCTGGCAGACGGCGCCGAGGACCGCCCGGCCGCCGTGCCGCAGCGCAGCGCCTACCCCGAGGTGTTCACCCTGCAGCTGCTGAAGACGCAGGACATGCGCTACGGCGAGAACCCGCACCAGAGCGCAGCCTTCTACCGCGAGCGCGCACCGGCGCCGGGCACGCTGTCGCAATGGCGGCAGTTGCAGGGCAAGGCACTGTCGTTCAACAACATTGCCGACGCCGACGCGGCCTGGGAATGTGTCAAGACCTTAGCCGCCGCCGATGGCGGCCCGCCGGTGGCCGCCTGTGTGATCGTCAAGCACGCCAACCCTTGCGGCGTGGCGGTGGCGGCCACCGTCTTCGAGGCCTACGCCCGGGCGCTGCAGACCGACCCGACCAGCGCCTTCGGCGGCATCATCGCCTTCAACCAGCCCTTGGACGCCGCCACCGCCGAAGCCGTGGCGCGGCAGTTTGTCGAGGTGATCATCGCCCCGGCGATCAGCCCTGAAGCGCGCGCCGTGTTCGCTGCCAAGCAAAACGTGCGGCTGCTGGAAGTGCCGATCCCCGAGCAGGGCAATCTGCTCGACTTCAAGTGCGAGTCTTCTTCAAACGCGCTTGATTTCAAGCGCGTTGGCGGCGGCATGTTGCTGCAGTCGACCGACCGCAAAAATGTCTCGCTGGCCGAGCTGAAAGTGGTCACCACGCTGCAGCCCACGTCGCAGCAGATGGCCGACCTGCTGTTTGCCTGGAAGGTGGCCAAGTTCGTCAAGAGCAACGCCATCGTGTTCTGCGGCAACGGCATGACGCTGGGCGTGGGCGCGGGCCAGATGAGCCGCATCGACTCGGCCCGCATCGCCAGCATCAAGGCCCAGAACGCCGGCCTCTCGCTGGCCGGCAGTGCGGTCGCCAGCGACGCCTTTTTTCCGTTCCGTGACGGCCTCGATGTGGTGATCGACGCCGGTGCGGCCTGCGTGATCCAGCCTGGCGGCTCGATGCGCGACGGTGAGGTGATCGCCGCGGCCAACGAGCGCGGCATCGCGATGGTGTTCACCGGCACCCGGCATTTCAGGCACTGATGCCCCATTTGCTTCATCTTGCCGGCCCCGCGCGAAAACCCGGTTGCCCGCCTAGCGGGTAGCACCGATGATGGCGCCGCCTTCAGGCCCCGCGCCGCCCACGATGCCCTCCTTGCTCCTCCTGTCACTGTCGTCTCTGCGGTCCCCGGCGCGCCCCCTTCGGCCACGCCTGCTCAGCACCTCGATAGTGCCGTGGTTGGCCGGTGTGCTGGCGCTGTGCACGCCGCCGGCGCATGCCGCGGCGGTGGCCACCGGTACCTGGGAGCATGGCTTGGCGGCCTACGTGGCGCCCAAATACCCAGCCGGGTTTAGCCACTTCGACTACGTCAACCCCGACGCGCCCAAGGGCGGCGTGCTGAAGCTGCCCAACCCGGACCGCCGATCCAGCTTCGACAAGTTCAACCCCTACACCACCAAGGGTGTGGCGCCGGCGGCGATGACGATGTTTGTCTTCGAGTCGCTGGCCTTCACCTCGATGGACGAGCCCAACACCTTCTACGGCCTGATCGCCGAGGCGATGCTGGTGGCGCCCGACCTGTCGTCGATCTCGTTCCGCATCCACCCCAAGGCCCGTTTTTCCAACGGCGACCCGGTGACGCCCGAGGACGTGGTGCACAGCTTCCTGCAACTCAGCGGCAAGGGCGCTTCGCCGGCCTACCAGACCAACTTCGCCGTGGTCTCCAAGGCCGTGGTGGTGGACGCCCGCACCGTGCGCTTCGACCTGAAAGAACGCACGATCGACGCCCTGGGCAACGTCGCCGGCCTGCCGGTGTTCTCGCGCAAGTGGGGCCAGGTGGGCGGCGTCGGCAAGCCCTTCAACGAGATCATCACCGAGCAGCCGATCGCCAGCGGGCCGTACACGATCGACAAGATCGAAATGCCGCGCCGGGTCGAACTGGTGCGCAACCCCGATTACTGGGCCAAGGACCTGCCGGTGCGCCGCGGCTTCTTCAACTTCGACCGCATCGTCTACCGCATGTACAAGGACGACGCGGTGCGGCGCGAGGCCTTCAAGGCCGGTGAGTTCGACCTGATCAAGGAATACCGCGCCAGCGCCTATGCGCGCCAGCACCAGGGCGCCAAGTGGCGTGACGGGCGCATCGTCAAGCACAGCTTCCAGATCAACACCGGCAGCATGCTGCAGGCCTTCGATTTCAACCTGCGGCTGCCGAAGTTCCAGGACATCCGAGTCCGCGAGGCCATCATGCGGGCCTGGGACTTCGAGGCCTACAACAAGTACGGCACCTTCGTGCGGGCCAACAGCATGTTCAACAACACCGAGTTCGCCGCCGAGGGCTCGCCCAGCCCGGCCGAACTGGCGCTGCTGGAACCCTACCGCAGCGAACTGCCGCCGCAAGTTTTCGGCCCGGCCTTCAAGGCACCGCGCAACGACACCGGCCCCAACGCGCTGCGCGACAACCTGCGCCGCGCCCAAGAGTTGCTCAACGAGGCCGGCTGGAAGGTGGCCGCCGACGGCAAGCTGCGCAACGCCGCCGGCGAGCCGCTGGACATCACCTACCTTGAGCCCTCGCAGCCCGGCCGCAATGCCGAGTTTCAGCACAACTTGTTGAAACTCGGCATCAGCTACACCGAGCGACTGGTCGACTACGCGCTGTTCAGCCGCCGGTTGGAGGCCTTCGACTTCGACATGGTGGTCATCGTCGAGGGCAAGTTCACGCTGCCCAGCGCCAGCG
>JAYVDE010000438.1:0-11333 GCA_043749575.1 Burkholderiaceae bacterium
CACCCCCCACGAAGCGCTGCAGCTCGGCGTGGCGATGGTGTTTCAGGAGACCAGTCTGGTGCCGACCATGACGGTGGCGCAGAACCTGTTCCTCGGTCACGAAAAGTATTTCAATCGCTTGCGGGGCATCTACATCGCCGCGCAGCAATTCCTGCAATCGCTGCAGTTCGATGTCGACCCGACCGCCGTGGTCAGCCTGCTCGGTGCAGCCAAGAAGCAGATGGTCGAGATTGCGCGCGCGGTGCTGCACAACGCCCGCGTCATCATCTTCGACGAGCCGACCGCGAGCCTCACGCCGGAGGAAAAGAAGTACTTCTTCGACCTGGTGTTCAACCTGAAGGCGCGCGGCGTCTCGGTGATTTTCATCTCGCACGCACTGGAGGAGGCGCTGCTGGTGTCCGACCGCATCACGATCCTGCGAGACGGCAAGCAGGTGGTGACCGACGACAAGACCAGCTTCGACCGCGCCCGCATCGTCCAGGCGATGGTCGGGCGCGATTTGTCGCAAACGCTTTACGGCCAGCGCAAGACGAGCGTGCGGCCACAGGGCAAGCGCGTGCTGGCGGTGCAGAACCTGCGCATGGCAGCGATGGTCAAGAACAACTCACTGTCGGTGTTTGCTGGTCAGATCACCGGGGTGTTCGGCCTGGTGGGATCGGGCCGCACCGAGACCTTCAAGGTGGTCGCCGGCGTCATCAAGCGCGACTTCATGCACGGCGGCGAAGTGCTGTTGCACGACCGCCCGGTACGCTACTTCGTGCCGGCCTCTGCGGTGCGCGACGGTATCGTCTACGTCACCGAAGACCGCAAGATCGAGGGCTTTTTCGAGACCAAGTCGATTGCCGACAACATCTACCTGGGCCTGCTCGCCAAGCTGCGCGGCCAGCGCACACTGGTGTCACGCCAAGAGGCCGACGACGCGGGCACGCACTGGATCAAGCGATTGAATATCCGCGCCATCAGCAAGGACGTGAAGGCGATTGAACTCTCGGGCGGCAACCAGCAAAAAGTGGTGATCGCCAAATCACTGATCCAGGAGCCCGAGCTCATCATCTTCGACGAACCCACTCGCGGGGTTGACGTGGGGGCGATCAGCGAAATTCACGAACTGATCAACCACCTCGCCGACGAAGGCAAGGCGGTGGTCGTCATCTCCTCGTACCTGCCGGAGGTCATGGCCTTGTCCGACCGCATCCTGGTGCAGCGCATGGGCAAAGTCGTCGAGGAGTATTCGGCCCTTGAAGCGACTGAAGAAAAAATCATGTACGCAGCGATCCATTGATGAGCACGTCAATGAACCCGTCAATCAGCACGCCAATAAGCCCGCTTGCGCCGGTCGATTTTTACTTCGACTTCATCTCCGGTTACGGCTATTTCGCCAGCCTGCGGATCGAGGCGCTGGCCGCACGCCACGGCCGCAAAGTGAACTGGCACTGTATGTTGTTGGGCGTCTCGGTGATGAAGGTGATGGGCCTGAAGCCCTTGCTGGAAACGCCCTTGAAGGGCGACTACGTGTTGCGCGACGCGGCCCGCTACACCCGTCGCCACGGCCTGGAATTGGTCCGCAAGGTCAGTGATCCGATGATGGACCCGCGCCCCGCCGCGCGCGCCTTCTGCTGGGTCAAGCGCCATCACGGCGGCCTCGAAGCCGCGTTTGCGCGCGCCTTGTTCGACCGCTACTGGCGCCTCGGACACGATCTCTCGGTGAGCAGTGAGTTGCTGGCCCTGGCCGGACCGCTAGGGATCGACGAGGCGGCGCTGCAGCACGGTATCGAAGGCGAGGAGTCGCGCACCGACCTGCGCGATTCGGTGGCAGCGGCGCTGGCGCGCGGTGTCTTCGGCTCGCCCTTCATCATTGTCGACGGCGAACCCTTCTGGGGTTCCGACCGGCTCGAATTGCTGGACGACTGGCTGTCGCGCGGCGGCTGGTGAGACGCTGCTGGTACCAAGTGGGTGCCGAGTTGATGCCGAGTGGGTGCCCAACCTGATAGGAGTAAGAGATGCTTGAACCGCAGACTGAAGTGACTCCGGCGGCGCGCCTGCGGCCCCTCGCCGGCATCACCATCATCGATGTGACGCGGGTCGTTGCCGGCCCCTACTGCGCGCAGATGCTCGCCGATCTGGGGGCCACGGTCATCAAGGTCGAGCATCCCAGCGACCCCGACTACGTGCGCAGCTTTCCGCCGTTGGTGGCCAGCGCCGAGCCCGGCGCGGCGCCAGCCGGCAGTGGCTATTTTGCGCAGTACAACCGCCACAAGCTCGGCGTCAGCCTGGACTTGAAGCACCCCGACGGCAAGGCCTTGTTCATCGAGATGATCGCCAAGGCCGACATCGTGATGGAGAACTTTCGCCCCGGCACGATGGACAAGCTGGGCCTGGGCTACGCCGTGTTGCAGGCGGCGAACCCCCGGCTGATTTACACCGCGATCAGCGGCTTCGGCCAGACCGGCCCGCATTCGCGCCGCCCTGCTTACGACAGCACCGCGCAGGCAGCGGGTGGCTTGTGGTCGATGAATGGCAAGCCCGGCGAGCCGCCGCTGCGGGTGGGCAGCATCATCGGTGACTTGGCCGCCTCGCTCTACGCCACGATCGGCACGCTGGCGGCGCTGCGCGAAGTCGAGCGCAGCGGCCTGGGCCAGCTGGTCGACATCTCGCAGCAAGATTCGGTGCTCACCTTGACCGAAAATGCGATCGTCAATTTCACGGCCGCCCGCGTGGTGGCCACGCCGCTGGGCAATGAGCACCCGTTCGCGCGGCCCTACGGCCAGTACGCCTGCCAGGATGGCCATGTGTTTTTTGGCTCTTACAGCGACAAGCTGTGGCGCGAGTCTTGCGTGATCTTCGGCGAACCCGAACTCGCCGATGACCCCGAGATTGACACCATGGTCAAGCGCTTTGACGATGCCACTTACCAGCGCCGCCTGAAGCCGGTCATCGAACGCTGGTTCTCTTCGCGCACCAAGGCCGAGCTCGAGGCGATGGCCGGCGACCGCATCGCGTTGACGCCGATCAAGACCATTGACGAAGTGGTGGCCGACCCGCACTTGCGCGCCCGGGAGATGTTCGTACCGGTTCAGCTCGGAGGCGCCAGCGTTGAGGTGTTCGGCTCACCGATCAAGCTGTCGGCGACACCAGCGCACACGGTCGGCGCGGCGCCAGCGCTCGGTCAGCACAACCGGGAGGTCTACCTCGATTGGCTGGGCATGTCGCCCGAGCGCTTCAAGCTGCTGGAAGGCAGCGGCGTCTTTTGACGCACGGCTGAGCTGCAAGCCACCAAGCCCAAGCCCGCCGGCTGATGCGGGCGCGCACGGGCGCTGCATAGACGGTCGCCAAGTGATCGTCGCCGCGTTTGCACGCGCCAAACGCACGCGCCGTACGCACGCGCCAAACGCCTGCGCCAAACCAAGGCCGACCAGAACCATCATCGTGCGCTGCGGCGCCAGCGCGGTGCCTGTCAAAGCAGGGCATTCCGGTCGCTGATGAAACGCCATCACCGCAACCGTCGATAACGGTTGACCGACTTGCCGATTGGCCTATACGATCAAGACAAATGCTTTCCATTTGAAGCAATATTGCCGATGTTCAACGCCGCAGCGCAGTTTGGGTTTGACATCGCCGCCTTCACTGCGGTGATGGTGCTGATCGTGCTGGGCCTGGGCGTGATTGCCAGCATGATGGGCATCTTCAACTTCGCTCATGGCGAGTTCGTGCTGCTGGGCGCCTACGTGGTGTTCTTGTGCAACGAGGCCGGTCTGCCGGGTTGGACCGGCCTGGTCGCCGCGCCGCTGGTGGTCGGCGTGATCGGCCTGGTGCTGGAGGCCACGATCATCCGGCGCTTCTACAGCTCGCCCGTCGTCGCGATGCTGGGCACCTACGCGATCGGGCTGATCATCCGCGAATGGGTGCGCGGGCTGCTCGGCGGCCTGTACAAGACGGTGCCCGAACCGCTGCAGGGCTTTGTCTCGCTGGGCGGCATGAACTTCTCGCTGTGGCGCATCGTGATCATCGTCGTGACAGGGGTGGTCATCGGCCTGACCTGGCTGTTCCTCACCCGCACCAGCCACGGCCTGCGGGTGCGCGGCTCGCTTGAGAACCCCTTGCTCGCCCGCGCCTGCGGCATCTCGACCAAGCGCCTCTATGCGCTGACCTTTGCCTTCGGCTCGGCATTGGCCGGGCTGGCCGGTGCGCTGGTGGTGCCGCTGTACCAGCTGTCGGCCGACATCGGCCTGCGCTTCCTGGTGCAGGGCTTCCTGTCGGTGATGCTGGGCGGCGTCGGCACTTTCGAAGGGCCGGTACTGGGCGCCGCCGCGGTCGGCATGATGGCCGCTGGCCTGCCCTGGGCGGTGCCGCCGGTGCTGGCCGACCCGCTGGTGTTTGTCATCGCGCTGATCATCGTCCGCTTCCGGCCGCAGGGCTTTATCGCCAAGTAGTGCAGGCCTCGATCTTTCCCCCGGGCACACCGTCCCATCGTCGCACCCTCCCCTCGTCTCACCCGCCATCCCGCTGCCCAGAACCCTTGAAAGGAAACGCCATGTCCAATGTTCCCGATGCCCAAGACCGTTCCGACCCGCTCGCCCACCCCGCCACCCCGGACCAGCCCCAGCCCGGTCGCCGCGGCTTTCTGCAAGGCGGCAGCGCGTTGGCGGCGGCCGGCTGGATCAGCGGCGTGGCCGGCGGCTGGATGCTGCCGTCGCGCCAGGCCAGCGCCGCCGAGCCGATCCTGCTGGGTATCGCCACCGACATCACCGGTCCGATCGCGCCGGGGGGCAATGCCTGCTGGCAGACCGCGCAGCTGGCAGCCGAGCAGATCAATGCCGGCGGCGGCATCGGCGGGCGCCAAGTCAAGCTGTTTTTGGAAGACACCGCCTCCGACCCCAAGATCGCGGTGGGCAACGTGCGCAAGCTGATCCAGCAGCACAAGGTCAACGTGATCTTCGGTGGCATCACCAGCTCGATGCGCCAGGCCATCAAGGACCCGATCGTCAACCGCGGCAAGACGCTGTACGTCTACCCTCAGTTGTACGAAGGCCAGGAATGCACCAAGTTCCTCTTCAACACCGGCCCCACGCCGGCGCAGCAATGCGACCAGCTGATCCCGTACCTGATCAAGACCCTGGGCAAGAAGAAGTTCGCGATGCCCTCGGCCAACTACGTCTGGCCGCAGCTCTTGAACAAGTACGCGCGCAAGGTGATCGAGGCCAACGGCGGCGAGGTGGTGTTCGAGGAGTACTACCCGCTCGACCAGGCCGAGTACTCGGCCACCATCGCCAAGATCCGCGACGGCAAGGTCGACTGCGTGTTCAACACCATCATCCCGCCGGGTGTGCAGCCCTTCATGAAGCAGCTCTACGAGTCGGGCTTCCAGAAGAACGGCGGCGTGGCGGCCTGCGTCTACTACGACGAGAACGCGCTGAACTTCAACCCGGCGCGGGAAATGGACGGCCTCTACAGCTGCCTGGACTACTTCCAGAACGTCGACGATCCGTTCAGCAAGACGCTGCTCGACCGCTACAACAAGAAGTTCCCAAGCTCCAAGTACATGCTGACCGCCGGCAGTGCCAGCACCGGCATGTACCGCGGCATCATGCTGTACGCCGAAGCGGTGAAGGCGAGCAACGGCGACCTGGCACGCGAAGCCGTCGCATCAACGTTCGACAAGGCCAAGCTGGCCCAGGGCCCCGGCGGCCCGTGTGAGATGGTGCCGGGCAAGATGCACGCGAAGATGAACATGTACATCGCCAAGTGCAAGGCCAGCGGCGACAAGACCAGCTACGAGATCATCTCGAAGTTGCCGATGGTCGATCCGAAAGAGTGCTAAGGGCTCGTTCGTCAATAACTTGAACATGGGGCTCGCTGGCCTTGGGCGCGCTGCGTCGTTGCGAATCGCTTGTGTGGCTCGCCACACGGTGCGCTTCGCGCCTAGCAGCGCATCCCAATCCAGCGGCCCAGTATTCAATTTACTTCCTAACGAACCCTAATCGACATGTCTTCGAGTACCCCGGACAAGGCCACCGGTGGGCGGCCCCGCCAGTGGCTGCCGCTGATCGAGAAGGTGGCGCTGGCGCTGGCGCTGGTGCTGCCCTTGCTGCTGCGCGGCCAGCCCGAGCTGGTCACGCTGTCGACCAACATCCTGATCTTGGCGCTGCTGGCGATCAGCTTCGACCTCTGCTGGGGCTACTCGGGCATCATGAGTTTCGGTCAGGCGCTGTTCTTTGGCGTCTCCAGCTACGTGATCGCGCTGGTCGGGCGCGACCTCGATTTCAGCCAGATGGCGGTGACGCTGCCGCTGGCCATGTTCATCGGCTTCGCGCTGAGTCTGCTGTTCGCCTTTTTCCTGCTGCTGGGCCGCAAGACGCCGACGGTGATCTTCGTCGCGCTGGGCACGCTGACCGGTGCTTATGCCGCCGAGCGGCTGGTCTCGGGCTGGCAGTATGTCGGCGCCGGCAATGGCTTGTCGTCGGTCAAGCTGATGCAGTTCGGCCGCTACGAGTTCGTCGAGGGCGCCGACTTCTACTTCGTCGTGCTGGCGCTGCTGCTGGCGGTCTACCTGCTGTGCCGCGGGCTGGTCAGGTCGCAGTTTGGCCTGGTGCTCGCCGGCATGCGGCAAAACGAAGAGCGGCTCGCCTTCCTCGGTTACCGGGTGCAGATCTACAAGGCCACCGCCTTCGCCATCTCGGGCGCCATCGCCGGCCTGTCGGGGGCCTTGTATGCCTACCACCAGGGCTTCACCGGCCCGGGCAACCTGGGGCCGGGGCTGTCGACCACCGCGGTGCTGTACTGCCTGTTCGGTGGTTCGGGCACGCTGATCGGGCCGATCCTGGGCGCTGCGGCGATCGAGGGCATCAGCTACTTCCTGTCGGGCTCGCAGACCGTCAAGCAGTACTGGCCGGTGTTGTTGGGCGTGCTGCTGCTGTTGGTGGTGACCTTCAAGCCCTCGGGTCTGCTCGGGCTGCTGGTGTCCACCCGTGAACGCATAGGCTCGTTCGGCCGCCGCGAGAAATAGCCGCAACCCACCATGGCATTGCTCACTGTGCAGGGCATCAAAAAGAGCTTCGGCGCGTTGAAAGCGCTGGACGGCGCCGGCTTGGCGATCGGCGAGAACAGCTTCCACGGCCTGATCGGCCCCAACGGATCGGGCAAGAGCACGCTGCTCAAAGCCATCGCCGGCGCCCACTTCGCCGACGCCGGCAGCGTGGTGTTCGACGGCCGCGACCTCACCCGCGCGCTGCCCTACGAACGCTCGCGGGCCGGCATGAGCCTGAAGTTCCAGATCACCGCGGTGCTGCCCGAGCTGTCGGTCTACGACAACGTGCTGCTGGCGATGCAAGCGCACCAGTCGCCGTTCAGCCTGGCGCGCTCGCGCAGCCGCCGTCAGTTGCACGAGCGGGTGATGGCGCCGCTGGCCGACTTCCGGCTGGCCGGCCGGGCCGACGACCTGGCCGGCGAGCTCAGTCACGGCGAGCAGCAGTGGCTGGAGATCGCGATGGCGCTGGCCCTGCGACCCAAGTTGCTGCTGCTTGACGAACCCACCGCCGGCATGAGCCCAGAAGAACGCCGCGTCACCGGCGAGTTGCTGCGACCGATCAAGTCCTGGTGCTCGCTGCTGATCGTCGAGCACGATCTCGACTTCATCCGCGACCTGTGCGACCGGCTGACGGTGCTGGACCACGGCCAGGTGCTGGACGAGGGCACGGTCGACGAGATCCAGCGCTCCGACAAAGTCAAGAAGGTGTACACGACCCGTGAATGAGCAGCCGCCCCTGTCTGTAACGCCCCTGTCCGTACCGCCCATGTCGGCGCCGCCCCCGCACGCGCCGTCCCTGCACACGGTGGCCGCGCCCGCCCGCGCCAGCGTTGCGCCGCTGCTGGTGGTCAGCGGCCTGTGTGCCAGCTATGGCCAGAGCAAGGTGCTGTTCGGCATCGACTTGCAGGTGCCGCCGGGCGGCGCGGTGGCGATCCTCGGCCGCAACGGTGCTGGCAAATCGACCCTGCTGAAGACCATCGCCGGTGAGCTGAAAGCCAGCGCCGGCACGCTGCGCTTTGGCGGCGCCGAGCTGCAGCACGCGGCGCCCGAGCGGCGGTCACGCGCCGGCATCGGCTACGTACCGCAGGACGACGCGGTGTTCGGCTCGATGTCGGTGCGCGAGAACTTGCAGCTGGGCGCGCTGCGCCGCCCCGGCAAACCCGACATCGACGAAGCGCTGCAGATCTTCCCGAAGCTGGCGCAGCGGCTTAACCAGGCCGCCGCCACGCTGTCGGGCGGTGAACGCAAGATGCTGGCGATCGGCCGCGCGTTGCTCGGCCGGCCTGAGCTGCTGATGCTCGACGAGCCGACCGAAGGCGTCTGGCCGGGCGTGGTCGAGGAGATCGCCGACCGGCTGCAAGCCCTGGCCGGGCGCATGGCGATCCTGATCGTCGAACAGCACATCGAGCTGGCGCTGCGCGTGAGCAGCCAGGCCTATGTGATCGACCGCGGCCGGGTCGCGCTGCACGGCCCCAGTGCCGAGGTGCGCGACGATCCGCGGCTGCTGACCTACCTGGCACCCTGAGCGGCCAGCCCGTTCAGCCGCGCCCGACCAAACCGCTCAGCCACCGCTGCCAGCCGTCCATTCCCCGGAGCCGCCATGACCGTCCACCTGCCGACCCCGCAGCAACTCAAGCGCGTTGCCGAGCGGCTGAAGCTGTCGCTGACCGATGCCGACGTGGCGTCCTTCCTGGGCCTGGCGCAGGGCTCGATCGATGCCTACAACCTGGTCGACCGGATGCCCGACAACCTGCCCGCGGTGACCTACCCGCGCAGCCCCGGCATGCGGCCGCCGGCCGAGGAGAACCCGTTCAATGCCTGGTACGTCAAGAGCACGGTGATCGGCGCGCCGACCGGCAAGCTGGTCGGCAAGACGGTGGTGTTGAAGGACAACATCCTGCTGGCTGGCGTGCCGATGATGAACGGCAGCTCGACGATGGAGGGCTACATGCCCGAGATCGACGCCACCCTGGTGCAGCGCATCCTGGACGCCGGCGGCACGGTGCTGGGCAAGGCCACCTGCGAGAACTTCTGCATGTCCGGCGGCAGCCACACCAGCGCCTCGGGCCCGGTCCACAACCCGCACCGCATGGGCTATTCGGCCGGTGGCTCGTCGTCGGGCTGCGCGGTGCTGGTGCAGCGCGGCGAGGCCGACATGGCCATCGGCGGCGACCAGGGCGGGTCGATCCGCATGCCGGCATCGTTCTGCGGCATCTATGGCATGAAGCCGACCCACGGCCTGGTGCCCTACACCGGCGTGATGCCGATCGAGGTCACCGTCGACCACGTCGGCCCAATGACCGCCAACGTGGCCGACAACGCGCTGCTGCTGGAAGTCATCGCCGGCGCCGATGGCTACGACCCACGCCAGTTCGACGTGCGCACCCAGCCCTACACGGCCGCGCTGGGCCAGGGCATCCGCGGCCTGAAGATTGCGGTGGTGCGCGAAGGCTTCCAACAGGCCAATGCCGAGGCGGTGGTCAACCAGAAAGTGATGGCCGCAGCCGACCAACTGCGCGCCCTCGGCGCGATCGTCACCGAGGTCTCGATCCCGATGCACCTGCTGGGTGGCGCGATCGCCACGCCGATCCTGGTCGAGGGGTCGACCCAGACGATGATGGAAGGCGACGGCTACGGCACCAGCCGGCGCGACCTTTACGTCACCAGCCTGATGGACCACCACCGCCAGTGGCGCCAGCGCGCCGACGAGCTGTCAGAGACCAGCAAGCTGTTTTTGCTGCTGGGAACCTACCTGCGCGACCAGCATGGCAGCCGCTTCTACGGCAAGGCCATCAACCTGGCGCGACGGCTGCGCGCCGCCTACGACGCCGAACTGCTGCGCCACGACCTGCTGCTGATGCCGACCACGCCGATCAAGGCCACCGCCCTGCCCGGACCCGGCGCATCGCGCGAAGACATCGTGGCGCGGGCCTTCGACATGACGTCCAACACCGGCCCGTTCGACATCAGCCACCACCCGGCGATGGCGATCCCCTGCGGCATGGCCGATGGCCTGCCGGTGTCGATGATGCTGATCGGCCGCCACTTCGACGAATCGACCGTTTACCGCGCCGCCCATGCCTTCGAGCAGTCGCATGACTGGACCACGCGCTGACTGGTCGCTGACCCGTCACTGACCCGTCGCTCACCCGTCCCTCACCCGTCCCACCAGGAGACTCCCGATGCCGCTCACCGACCTGCCCTTTGCCACCATCACCGAACTGGCCGCGGCCTACCGCGCCCGCACCCTGTCGCCAGTAGAGGTGACCCAAACCATGCTGGCCCGCATAGACCGGCTCGACCCGGCGCTGCACAGCTACCTGACGCTGACGCCCGAGATCGCGCTGGCGCAGGCCCGCCAGGCCGAGGCCGAGATCGGCCGTGGCGCATGGCGCGGGCCGCTGCACGGCGTGCCGATCGGCATCAAGGACTTGTGCAACACCGCCGGCGTGCGCACCACCTGGGGCACCACCATCCTGGCCGACAACGTGCCGACCGAGAACGCCACCGTGGTCCGCCAGCTGTTCGACGCCGGCGCCGTGATGCTGGGCAAGCTGCACATGACCGAAGGCGCCTATTCGGTGCACCACCCGTCGCTGAGCCCACCGGTCAACCCCTGGCATGCCGAGCACTGGCCCGGCGCGTCGTCCAGTGGCTCGGGCGTGGCCACCGCCGCCGGCCTGTGTTACGGCGCGATCGGCACCGACACCGGGGGTTCGATCCGCTTCCCGTCGGGTGCCAACGGCATCACCGGGCTCAAGCCGACCTGGGGCCGGGTCAGCCGGCACGGCGTGCTGGCCCTGGCCGACAGCCTGGACCACCTGGGACCGATGACCCGGTCAGCGGCCGACGCCGGTGCCATGCTGGGGGCGATGGCCGGCATCGACCCGCTGGACCCCACCACGCTGGAAGCGCCGGTGCCCGACTACCTGGCCGGCCTCGACGGCGGCATCCGCGGTCTGCGGGTGGGCATCGATCCGGCCTTCATCGACGGGGTCTGCGATGCCGACACGCTGAAGATGCTGGCCGCTGTGCGCCAGGTCCTGGTCGACCTGGGCGCCAGCGTGGTCGAGCTGACGATGCCTCCCACCACCCCCGCGATGTTTGTCGATTGGGCCCGGCTGTGCGGGGTCGAAACGGCGATCGCCCACGAGGCCAGCTACCCGTCACGGGCGGCCGAATACGGCCCGGTGCTGGCCGGCCTGATCGAGCTGGGCCGCGGCGTCGGTGGCATCGAGCTGATGAAGATCGAGCACGCGCGGCTGCAGTTCAAGGGCGCGCTGCGCAAGCTGTTCACCACGGTCGACCT
>JAYVDE010000439.1:0-11317 GCA_043749575.1 Burkholderiaceae bacterium
GTCAGCCCTGTTTTGGGCGGTCTGCGGCCTTGCAAATCCTCGCCATAGCGGGGCTATGGCTGTGGTTTGCGCCTTGCAGCCCAGCCCAAACCAGGGCGCACCCACACTCGCGAGGACTTGTTCAGCATGGCCCTACCTCATCTTCTGGGCCTTGCGCAGCCGCAAGCTGAACCGCACGCGCTGCTTGGCCAGGCTGGTTGACGGCTTGTTCCTGATCGCGCTGACCGGGCTGGTGTTGGTCGGCTTCGTGATGGTCTACGCGCTGTTCTGAGCCTGCGCGGCCCTGCGTAGGCCTCAAAGCTGCACGCGGGTTCCCAGTTCAACCACCGCGTTGTCCGGCAGGCGGAAGAACTCGGCAGCACTGCCGGAGTTGCTGCTCATCATCGCGAACAGCTTCTGCCGCCAGTTCGCCAGGCCCGTGCCGTGGCCCGCCACCACCGTGGCACGACTCAGAAAGTAGCTGGTCTCCATGGGCGCCAGCGACAGGCCCGGCACCTGGCACCCCTGCAAGGCTTTCGGCACGTCAGGGATGTCCATGAAGCCGAAGTGAAGCTCGACGCGCCAGAAGCCGTGCCCCAGCGACTGGACCTCGGCACGACGGTCACGGCCGACCCAGGGCACCTCGTGGAACACCACCGTCACCAGCACGTTGTGCTCATGCACCACCTGGTTGTGCTTGAAGTTGTGCAGCAGGGCATTCGGCACCGTGGCGGGCTCGGCCATCAGGAACACCGCGCTTCGCGACACCCGATGCAGACCCTCGTTGCCGAGGCCGTCGATGAAGGGTTGCAATTCAATGCCGTCGCGGCGCAGGCCCTCGCGCAGCAGCGCCCGGCCGCGCGACCAGGTGCTCATCATCCCGAACAGCAACAGGCCGGTGGCCAGCGGAAACCAGCCACCGTCGAAGAACTTGACCGCGCAGCCGGCGACGAGCAGCAGGTCCAGACTCAGGAAGAACAGGGTCGCGCCGACGGCCAGCGGCGCCGGCAGGCGCCAGCCGTCGCGCACCACGAAATAGGTCAGCAAGGTGGTGGTGATCATCGTCAGCGTCACGGCGATGCCGTAGGCCCCGGCCAGCGCCGCCGAGCTGCGGAAGAAGCCCACGGCGGCAATGACGCCCGCCAGCAGCGCCCAGTTGACCGCCGGCATGTAGATCTGGCCGGCCTCGCGCGCGGCGGTGTAGCGCACGGTCATGCGCGGCAGAAAACCCAGCTGAATGGCCTGCTTGGTCATCGAGAAGGCACCCGAGATCACCGCCTGCGACGCGATGATCGCCGCCAGGGTGGCCAGCAGCACGGCCGGCAGGGTCCACTGCGTTGGGAAAAGCCGGAAGAAGGGGTTGTCGATGGCCGCCGGGTCGGCCATCAGCAAAGCCCCTTGACCCATGTAGTTCAAGGCCAGCGCCGGTAACACCATCGAGATCCAGGCGAGCTGGATGGGTCGGCGACCAAAGTGCCCCATGTCGGCGTACAGCGCCTCCGCACCGGTGAGCGCCAACACGATGGCGCCGACCGCCGCAAAAACATACCAGCCGCGGGCCACGAGAAAGTGCCAGCCATGCAAGGGGTTGAGCGCCTCCAGGATGGCCGGTTGCCGCGCGATGTGAACGATGCCGGTCACCGCCAGGGTGGCAAACCACAAGATCATGACCGGTCCGAACACCTTGCCCATGGCGTTCGAGCCGTGCCGCTGCAGCACGAACAGCCCGACCAGCACCGCCATCGACACCGCAACGATGTAGGGCTCGAGCTGCGGTGCCACGATTTCGAGGCCCTCCATCGCACCGAGCACCGAGATCGCCGGCGTGATCACGCTGTCACCGTAAAACAGCGTGGCGCCGGCCACGCCGAGCAGCAGCAGCGCGCGGCGCAGCGCCGGCCGATCAGCGACCGCCTGCGATGCCAATGCGGTCAGCGCGAGGATGCCGCCTTCGCCGTGGTTGTCGGCACGCAAGATCAGGATGACGTACTTCAGCGTCACCACCAGCATCAAGGCCCAGAAGATGACCGACACGACGCCGATGATGTTGACGGCGTCCAGCGGCACCGCGTTGGCCGGCGCAAAGATGGCACTCACCGTGTACAGCGGGCTGGTGCCGATATCACCGTAAACCACGCCGAGGGCGGCCAGCGTGGCGGCCGCCAGGCCCTGGCGACCGGGCGACATCGACGCCGTCCTAGGGTCCGTATCCAGGGGCGCACTGTCCGGTATCGGTGTTGTTGTCGTTCTCATTTGCCTCTTCTTGCTGCGATGGGCCGGGCCCACACACCGCTTGTTTGCCGGGACCGTTGTGACAACCCGATCAAACCCAAGCGGCTCGAAGGCCAGATCATCGTTGCATTTGAAATGTGCCGCTGGCCGAAAGCCGCCGCCGCCATGTCAGCGCGCAGTGGCGCGACCGCGTTGTCCCTACAAGCACGGCGACAAGCCGGGCCCGCTCAAGGGACTCGGAGTTCTGGCGAGTCTCGATCCATGGCTATTCAAATGAACACGACCAAGACCCTCCTCATTGCCACCGCGCTGGCAACGGCCGCATCGTTCAGCTTCGCGCAGGCACCCGCTGCACCCAAGGCCGCCCAAGCAGCGTTGACAAGCGCCACCGCCAAAGCGCCGACACACGCCGCAGCGAAGCGGATGCATGCGAAGAAACATCACACAGCCCAAACGAAGCACACCCGCCTGACGGCCAAGGCGACCAGCGCCGCCGCCCCTTGAGCCTCACCAGAAACAAGCGCCGGGCCGCCCCAAGCGTTTCTCCTCCCCCTCGGGGGGGCGGACGCCGCACGGCGGCGGCCTTGGGGGCGCTCTCAAGCCACGCCGATGCGCCGTCGTCGCCAGGAGCCTGTCCTTCGCCACTTGTACGGCCAACGGACCCGACACCTACATCAACGGGAAGTCGTACTACCTTGAGCGCGACGAATCGAGCGCGATCTCGCTGCTGACCCCTGCGCCGTCGGAAACGCCCTGGTTCAAACGCCAGCGGCGGCCTGCTGTAAACTTGAAGGATGGCTTTGCTGATTCGAACGCTTCTGGTCTGGTTGCTGGTTCTGGCGGTTCCCGCTCAGGCCGTTGCGGCTGCGACCATGGCGTTCTGCGGCCCGAACCACCATGGTGGCGCGGCAGCCACCCGTGCCGAGCAGATGGCACCTGCCGAGCAAGCCCACCCGCAAGCCCACCCGCAAGCCCACCCGCAGGTCCTCGCGCAGGGCAGCCACGGCGACCACCACAAGGCGACAGCGGCGCGGGCCGACAGCGCTGACGCGGGCAGTTCCACCGCGCCGGCAAAGAGCGGCCATGCCGACAAACAAAAGTGCAGCGCCTGCGCATCCTGCTGCTCGATTGGCGCCATCCTGAGCTCGGTGCTGGCCGTACCCGCGCCTGATCTCACCCCGACGGTGTTTTCCGTCGCCGTGCCCACCGTCGCTGCATTCGCTGTCGACGGACCTGACCGACCCCCTCGAATCGTCCTCGCGTAACTGGCGCGTGCGAACGCGTGCGCTGACGCGCGCGTTTCCGCCAGGCCCTGTCCCTCCCCCGCTGCGCCTGCAGCCAGGGAGCCACGAGACTTCGACGCGAGGACATCATGGTCCAACCCTTTTCCATGCCGATTCGGCGCTGGCTCACGCCACGCGCACTGCTGACCGTTTGGCTGCCGGCCTCATTGACTGCGCTGACGGCGCAGGCGCAACCTGCTGTGCCGAGCAGCAGGCCCGACCCGCTTGACCCGAAGGCGAGCGTTCCGACGCTGACCTACCAGTCGTCGTTTTCCCAGTACCGACGCCTGGATGATGGCCCGCTCATTTCCTGGCGCGATGCGAATGACACCGTCACCCGCATCGGTGGTTGGCGCGTTTATGCACGCGAGGCGCAGCAGCCCGACGCGAATCCCTCTGCGGCCCCCAGCGCCTCAGCACCGGCGGCCCCGCCCGCCAGTCCAGCGGCTGCGCCCAAGTCCGACGCGATGGTCAAGCCCATGCCCGCCGGGCATGGCGGCCACAAGATGCCATGAAGGGACGAGGGATGACCCGCTCGATCACGCCGCCAGCGTTGCGGCCGTCACGCCTTCGCCTGTGGGCCCTGCTGACCAGCGCGGCAGTGCTGGGCGGCTGTGCCTCGTTCAGCCCCGATGGCGGCTTCTCAGCCATCGAAAAAGCCGCCAGGGACCACCTCGACAAAGACCTGCAATGGGCCCGCACCGACGCCGACCGAGACCGGATCGACCAGCGTGTCGCGGAGCTGCTGGCCAAGCCCCTGACGATGGACGACGCCGTGCAGGTGGCCTTGTTGAACAACCGCGGTTTGCAGGCCACCTACGCCGAACTCGGCATCACCGAAGCCGAGCTGGTGCAGGCTGGCCGCCTGCCCAACCCGGGCTTCAGCTTTGGCCGCCTGACCCGGGGCAGCGAGGTGGAGCTCGAACGCGGCCTGCACTTCAACCTGGCGCGCCTGATCGCCTTGCCCTTCATCGGCCAGATGGAAGCTCGGCGCTTCGAGCAGACCAAGAGCATGGTCGCGATGCAGGTGCTGTCGCTTGCCGCCGACACACGCAAGGCCTGGGTCAACGCGCTGGCTGCCGAAGAGTCTGTGCGTTACATGCGGCAGGTCAAGGAGGCCGCGGAGGCCAGTTCGGAACTGTCGCGGCGCATGGCGCAGGTGGGCAACTTCAACAAGCTGCAGCGCGCGCGGGAGCAGGTCTTTTACGCCGACGCCTCGCTCAACCTTGCCCGGGCCGAACAGTCCCAGCGCGCCACGCGCGAACGACTGACCAGGTTGCTCGGCGCTTGGGGAGCACAGACGCGGTTCACGCTGCCGGATCGACTTCCCGACTTGCCTAAGGGCGTGACGGAACTGCCGGACATTGAGCGCGTCGCGCTGGAACAGCGGCTCGATGTGCAGGGCGCCAGGCTGGCCGCCGAGCGAACCGCGCGCAACCTGGGCCTGACGAAGACCACACGCTTCATCAACGTGCTGGAACTCGGCGTGTTGCGCAAAAGTTCGAACGAAACGCCGACCCAGAGCGGCTGGGAAATCAGCATCGAGTTACCGCTGTTCGATTGGAGCGGTGCCCGGGTCGCGCGGGCCGAGGCGATTTATATGCAGACCGTGCACCGCGCTGCCGAGACCGCCATCAACGCACGATCCGAAGTGCGAGAGGCCTACGCCGGCTACCGCTTGGCCTTCGACATCGCGCGCCACCATCGTGACGAGATCGTGCCGCTGCGCCAGCGTATCGCCGAGGAGAACGTGCTGCGCTACAACGGCATGCTGATCGGCGTGTTCGAGTTGCTGGCCGATGCGCGCGCGCAGATCGTCAGCGTCAACAACGCCATCGAGTCGCTGCGCGACTTCTGGCTCGCCCAGGCCGACCTCGACATGGCCCTCGTCGGCAAGCCCAGCCTGGCCATGCCCGGTGGCCCGGCGACGACCGCCGAGCCCGGTGGCGCCGCCCATTGAACCCCAAGGAACACGACATGGTCTCAAGACGCAACTTCATCGGTGGTGCAGGCGCCGTCACCGCCGCCGCCACTGCCGCCTCGGTCAGCAAGGTGGCCATGGCCGCCCTGCCCGAACCGGTCATGCAAACCAGGCCCGACACGATGCCGCCGCTGGTGCCCAACACCGGCCGGCCCTACAACCCGGTGGTCACGCTCAACGGCTGGACCCTGCCCTGGCGCATGAACAAGGGCGTCAAGGAATTCCACCTGGTCGCCGAGCCGGTCGTGCGCGAGATGACTGCCGGCTTCAAGGCCCACCTGTGGGGCTACAACGGCCAGAGCCCCGGGCCGACGATCGAGGTGGTGGAGGGCGACCGTGTGCGCATCTTCGTCACCAACAAGCTCGGCGAGCTGACCAGCATCCACTGGCACGGCCAGCGCCTGCCGAACGGCATGGACGGTGTGACGGGCTTGAACCAGCCCGGCATCCCGCCCGGCAAGACCTACGTCTACGAGTTCGTGGCACGCCGGCCTGGCACCTTCATGTACCACCCGCATGCCGACGAGATGGTGCAGATGGCGATGGGGATGATGGGTTTCTGGATCACGCATCCGCGCGTTGACAACGGACGGAAGCATCCGCTGATCGACGAAGTGGACCGCGACTTCGTCTTCCTGCTCAACGCCTACGACATCGATCCCGGCAGCTACACGCCCAAGATCATGACGATGCTCGACTTCAACCTGTGGAGCTGGAACAGCCGCATCTTCCCGGGCATTGATCCGCTGGTGGTGCGCAAGAACGACAAGGTGCGCATCCGCATCGGCAACCTGACGATGACCAACCACCCGATCCACCTGCACGGCCACGAGTTTCTGATCACGGGCACCGACGGCGGGCCCACACCCAAAAGCGCGCGGCAGTATGAAGTCACCGCCGACATCGCGGTGGGCCAGATGCGGCAACTCGATTTCCTGGCCGACGAAGAAGGCGACTGGGCCTTTCACTGCCACAAGAGCCACCACACGATGAACGCGATGGGGCACGACGTGCCCACCATGATCGGCGTGGATCACCGCGGTATCGCCAAGAAAATCACCCAGCTGATCCCCGACTACATGGTGATGGGCGAGCGCGGCATGGAGGACATGACCGAGATGGCAATGCCGCTGCCCGACAACACGGCCGCGATGATGACGGGCACCGGGCCGTTCGGCGCTGTCGGCATGGGCGGCATGTTCAGCGTTGTGAAGGTACGGAAGGACCAGAAAGTTGGCGACTACAAAGACCCCGGTTGGTACCAGCACCCGCCCGGCGAGGTGGCCTACGAGTGGACGGGATCGCTGCCCGACCCGGCGCGCTTCAAGGCCGAGGGCACAGGCTCGATGCCGCCGCTGGCCAAGCCGGCCACCGACACCGAAGTGACGGTACGCAAGCCTGGCGCGGGCTCCAGCCAGCACAAGCAGCATTGACCTGATTCCCGTCCGCTCGACGAACCCGAAACCTCAGAAGGAACAGCCATGAACCACCGACGCAAGGTCCATTCCATCGCACGCGGGCTCAAACTCGCGCTCACATTCGCGATCCCACTGACCCTGACGCTGACGGCCCCCGTTGCCCAGGCCGCAGGCCAGCATGCGGGCGGCCATGGCGAGTCCGCCATCGGCGAACCGGGCAAGGCCGCCAAGGTCACCCGCACGGTCAAGATCGACATGAGCGATGCCATGCGCTTCACGCCTTCGAGCATCGATGCCAAACAAGGCGAGACGATCCGCTTTGTGATCACGAACTCCGGCAAGGTCAAACACGAACTGGTGCTGGGCACCGAGAAGGAACTCCAGGAGCACTACGAAGTGATGAAAAAGTTCCCGGAGATGGAGCACGACGATCCGAACATGGTCACCGTCGCCCCGGGCAAGACGGGCCAGGTGATCTGGAACTTCACCAAGGCCGGCAAGATCGATTTCGCCTGCCTGCAACCGGGTCACTACGACGCCGGCATGAAGGGCGCGGTGACCGTGGCGGCGGGCAAGGCACCGGCCAAGGGGGACGACCATGGCAAACAAAAGCATTGAGTGGCCGCGCCGCCGCTGGCTGGCGCTGCCGCTTTGTCTGGCCGTTTCAGCGGCTTGGGCTCAAGCAGCCGGCACTACCGAATGGATCGATGTTTGGAAGAGCCCGACCTGTGGCTGTTGCAAAGACTGGGTAACCCACCTGGAATCGAATGGCTTCAGGGTGCGCAGCCGTGACGAAGGCAACACGGCCGCCCGTCAGCGCCTGGGCATCCCGGTGCGTCTGGGCTCTTGCCACACCGCGAGCGTTGGCGGCTACGCCATCGAAGGCCATGTGCCGGCGCGCGACATCCGCCGATTGCTGAAGGAACGGCCGGCCGCCATCGGCCTGGCCGTGCCAGCCATGCCCGTGGGCTCGCCGGGCATGGACGGCCCTGCCTATGGCATGCGCAAGGATCCCTATGACGTGCTGCTCGTCGCCAAAGACGGCAGCGCCACCACCTACCAACATTACTGAAAAAGAAAGCTCGACATGAAGAACCGCCACAAACTCGCCGCTGCCACGACGGTCGCACTGACGGCAGCATGCGCTGTCGCCCTGTCGCCAGCAGCCTATGCCCAATCGAGCATGGACCACGGCAAGACGAACAGCGTGACGTCTGCCCAGACCACAGCGACAGCCGAGATGACCGACGGTGAAGTGCGCAAGATCGACCTGGAAGCCGGCAAGGTCACGCTCAAGCATGGCGATATCAAGAACCTCGACATGCCCGGCATGACGATGGTCTTCGTCGTCAAGGACAAGGCCATGCTCGACAAGCTGAAGGCCGGTGACAAGGTCAAGTTCAAGGCCATCAACGATGCTGGCAAGTTCACCGTGACTGAGATTCAACCCGCACGCTGACGCGCAGTGGCGCCATGCACCCGCAAAGCCTTTGGGTGCCATCGGGCGCTTTGCTGATGCACGCCGCATCGAAGCGGATGCCTGCGAAGAAACATCGCACAGTCCGAACGAAGCCCACCAGCCTAACGGCCAAGGCGACCGGCTCCGCCGCCCCTTGAGCCTCGCAAACCACGCCGATGCGCCGTCATCGCTAGGTTTTGGCAAGCCCAGCAGCCAGAACAAGAGAACCATCATGAAGAAGAGCCTGACCGCCCGGCTGGCGCTGACTGGCCGCAGCCGGCGTTGTGTTCGTGACGCTGGCGATGGCGCTGAACATCGTCGTCGTCAACGCGGCGCCGGGCGTGTTGCCGGGGCCGCGACCGACAGGGCCGGCGGGCGTGTTCGTGCCCGCGCCGCCGGGTTCACGGCCCGGGGTCATCGTGCCGGCAGCTGTCGGCACCGCAGCGGCCGCCTGCCACCGGCCCTGCCGTTGACCGCCCCGTCCCGCGCTCGGCTCGGCCCATTGCGGCGGTTGTGGCTGTCGGAGGAAACTGCACATGAACGGGCCAATGCCAAAACTGAGGCCGAGCAAGCGGCGCGCTTGAGAAAGACCCACGAAGACGCCGAGCGGCGCGAACGCGGTGAACTTTGGCTGGGCCAGCGCGGGTCGTAACATGCCCTCGGCACGCTGCGGGCCCTGCTCGATGACTGCGGCTTGCGTCGTCGCAAGGCTAGGACGAGCCCGAAGGTGGGAAAGTGGGGAATGATGCGGCGCATGCGCCATGAATTTGTCGGCCATGCAGCCTGTGCTGTTGCACCGGCGCTGAGCAGGTGACCGCGTTTGATATCAGCGGCTTGCTGCGCGACCATGTCTACACCGCCATCATCCTCGGTGGCTTGGTCGAGGGCGAGACCACGGTGGTGCTCGCAGGTTACGCCGCCCATCAAGGCTATGTTGCCTGGTGGGCGGTTGCCAGTTTGTCAGCGCTGGTCAACTTCGTGCTCGACCAGACCTGGTTCCTGCTCGGCAGGTGGCGTGGCGAGCGCCTGTTGGCGCGGTTTGCATTCCTGCGTCGCGGCGTCGCGGCCATCACACCCCGCCTGCATCAGCACCGGCGTTGGTTGGTGTTCTCGGTACGCTTCATGTATGGGCTGCGCACGGCCGGGCCGGTTGCGATGGGCATTGCGCGCGTGCCGTGGCTCGACTTCGTGATTTTCAATGCGCTCGGCAGCGTGGTTTGGGCGGGGGTCTTTACCGCACTGGGCTACGCGTTCGGGCGAACGATCACCGTGATCCTGGGTGAGGTCGTCCACTACGAGGCCCTGGCCGTGGCCGTGATCGCGGCCGGCGGTCTGGCCGGCTGGCTGTGCTACCGCCATCGGCGCGCCACTTGATGCGAGCGACGTAGCTCAGGCGCTCAGATCGTGACCAGCATGGCGACCACCATCACGGCCATCACGGCGGTCGCGATCCAGCCCAAGCAGCGCAATCGCACGCCAATCACGTGGCTGCCCATGGTGGCGCTGCGCGAGGCCAGCAACATCATCACGGCCATGATCGGCACCGCGATCACGCCGTTGAGTACTGCCGCCCAGAACAACTCCTTGACCGGGTCGGTCGGTGAAAAACACAGGATCACACCGCCGACCGTGGCCGCGGCGATCACGCCGTAGAAGCCACGTCCTTCGCCTTGCTCCAGGCGCAGGCTCAGGCTGCCCTGCCAGCCTGCCGCCTCGGCCACCGCGTAGGCGGCCGAGCCCGCCAGCACCGGCACGGCGAGCAAGCCGGTGCCGATGATGCCCAGGCTGAACAGCAGGAAAGTGAAGTCACCGGCGATAGGCCGCAGGGCCTCGGCCGCTTGCGCCGAGGTCTGGATGTCGGTCACCCCGGCAGCATGCAGCGTGGCCGCCGTGGTCAGAATGATGAAGAACGCGATCAGGTTCGAAAACGTCATGCCGACAACGGTGTCGACCTTGATGCGCCGCAGATGGTGTTTCACCTCTTTGAGCGTGTGCGCCCCGCCGGCCGTGCCTGCGCCGGTGTTCGTATCCTCCATCTCCTGCCCGGCTTGCCAAAAGAACAGGTAAGGGCTGATCGTGGTGCCGAACACGGCCACCACCATCAGCAGCATGTCGTGGCTGACCGCCAGCCGTGGCCGGAATACCTCGCTGGCGACTTGCCACCAATCGAGGTGCAGCATGAAGGCGACCGCCACATAGGCCAGCAGCGCCAGCGTCAGCCATTTCAGCCACCGGACATAGGTCTGGTAGGGCAGGAAGACCTGCAACACCAGGCAAAACAAACCGAAAGTCACCGCGTAGATGTGCGCCGAGCCGCCCACCAACAGGCGCAGCGCCTCGGCCATCGCGGCGATGTCGGCGGCAATGTTGAGGGTGTTGGCCACCAGCAGCATGCCGACCACGGTGAGCAGCACCCAGCGCGGAAAACTGGTCTTGATGTTGGCCGCCAGGCCGCGCCGCGTGACATAGCCGATGCGCGCGCTGACGATCTGGATCGCGACCATCAGCGGCAGCGTGAAGACCACGGTCCACAGCATCGAGTAGCCGAACTGCGCACCGGCCTGCGAATAGGTGGCGATGCCGCTGGGGTCGTCGTCGGCGGCGCCGGTGATCAGGCCGGGGCCCAGCTTGCGCAGGCCCAGACGATGGCCGAACTTTCGGATGTGTTTGATCGCAGTTTCCTTTGGCGCGTGATCTGCAAGCGGGGTGAGTCTCAGCGACTCAAGCCGGCCGCACCTCGGGCAGGAAGCGCACGCCGGCACGCGCAAAACCACCGCCCACGCCGATCGGTGTGCCGTCGGCGCGCCAGCAGGCCGCACCCTCCAGGTCGCCGTTGCCGTGGAAGCGGATGCCACCCATGCCACCGCCGACATTGGGCACCCGCTCGATCACGTGGCCGCGGGCCCGCAGGCCATCGGCCAGCGCAGCGGAAAAGCCGGGCTCCAGCTCCAGGTTGAAACCCTGG
>JAYVDE010000440.1:0-4294 GCA_043749575.1 Burkholderiaceae bacterium
AAGCGGGCCGAGCGCCGGGCCGCTCCCAAGCCGGCCCGCGATCCCCTCGGGGGCTGAGCCCGGACACAAAGCGTCCTGTGGACGGTTTGTGCCTGGCGAGGGGCTGGGCCGTGAGGACCAGCGCGGCCTGCAAGGCCGGCCGACGTACCCGTCGGTCGAGGGGCCGACATGATCAAACATGCTCTCCAGGCTTTGCGGGCCATCGTCATGCGCGAGCTGATGAAGTTCGCGCGTCAGTACGGCCGGCTGGTGTCGGCACTGGTGCGGCCCTTGTTGTGGCTGGCGGTGTTTGCGGCGGGCTTTCGCAACGTCTTCGGCGTGGCCATCGTCGAGCCTTACGACACCTACATCCCCTATGACGTCTACATCGCGCCGGGCCTGGTCGGCATGGTGCTGTTGTTCAACGGCATGCAGTCCAGCCTGGCGATGGTCTATGACCGCGAGATGGGCCTGATGCGCCTGCTGCTCACCGCACCGCTGCCACGCTGGTGGATCTTGTTCGCCAAGCTCTGCGCCACCGCGGTGTTGTCGCTGGCGCAGGCTGCGGTCTTCGTGCTCGTGGCCTGGGCGCTGGGCACCACGCTGCCGCTGATCGGGCCTGAATTTTTCAAGGTCGCGCCGATGGTGCTGGCGGCCGCGGTGGCGTCGGCGCTGATGCTGGGCGCGCTGGGCCTGCTGCTGAGCGTGCACATCAAGCAGCTCGAGAACTTTGCCGGCACGATGAACTTCGTGATCTTCCCGATGTACTTCATGTCGACCGCGCTCTACCCGCTGTGGAAGCTGGAGGAATCGGGTGCCGCCTGGGTCTACCAGATCGCCCGTTTCAACCCCTTCACCCATGCGGTGGAGTGGCTGCGGTTTGCGCTCTACGGCAAGGACGCCGGCCTCTCGCCCTACATCGTGCTGGGCACGCTGGTGCTGTGTTTCGGCCTCGCCGCCTGGGGCTACAACCCGCAGCGTGGTTTTGGCCAGCTGGCCAAGCGCGGCGGGCCGGCATGATGGGCAGCACGCCCCTGGAGCGCAACGAATGGCCATGAACCCAAGGACCCACACCCTCGTCGTACCCGATGCGCCACCGCAAGACGCCCGCAAGCGCCGCCAATGCCTGGGCCTGCTGGGCGCGCTGGCGTTGGGCCCGGCCTGGGGCGCGGCGCTGGCGCAGGCGCCGGCCGCTTTTCCGACCCGACCGATCACGCTGTGGCTGCCCTGGCCGGCCGGCGGCGCCACCGACCTCAGCTTCCGCGTGCTGGCCGAGGCCGCGTCGCGCAGGCTGGGCCAGAAGGTGTTGATCGAGAACCGCAGCGGCGCCGGCGGCACGCTGGTGATGCCCGTGCTGCAACAGGCCGCGCCCGACGGCTACACGCTGGCGCAGTTGCCGCAGACCGTGCTGCGCGCACCCTGGACGCGCAAGGTGCTGTGGGACCCGATCCGCGACACCACGCCGATCATCCAGTTGTCGGGCGTCACCTTCGGCATCGTGGTGTTGCAGTCCAGCCCGTTCAAGACACTGGATGACTTGTTCGCCCACGCCAAGGCCCATCCGAATGCGCTGAGCATCGCCACCAACGGCTTCGGCACGACGCCGCACGTGGTGATCGACGAGCTGTTTGGCAAGCGGGGCTTGAGCTACATCCACGTGCCCTACAAGGGCACCGCCGAGCAGATGATCGCGGTGACCGCCGGCCAGGTGATGGTGGGCGTCAATTCCAACGGCTTTGCGCCCTTCGTCGACTCGGGCCAGCTGCGGCTGCTGGTCACCTTCGGCGAGCACCGCACCAAGCGCTGGCCGCAGGTGCCCACGCTGAAGGACTTGGGCCACCCCATCGTCGCCATGTCGCCCTACGGCCTGGCCGGGCCAGCCGGACTGACACCGCCGGTGGTGCAGGTGCTGCACCAGGCCTTCAGGGCCGCGATGAACGATCCGGCCTTCGTCGCCGAGTTGGCGCGTTACGACCAGGAGCCGGCCTACCTGCCACCCGACGAGTACGGCCACGCGCTGCGGGTCGCTTACGAGCACGAGCGCCGGGTGGTCGACCGCCTGGGGCTGGCCCGCGCCACCGATTGAGGCCGGGCCACACCGCAGCGCTGCGGGGCACGCCGCACCCGCAGCGCTGCGGTGCAAACAACGCTCAGCGCGGCGCGAGCAAGCCCGCCAGCTCGGCGTGGCCGGCTTGGCGGGCGATGGCTTGCGCGGTGAGGCCGCGGTCATCCTGCAGGTCGGTGCGGGCGCCGCGCGCCAGCAGCAGATTAACGGTGTCGGCCGACCCGGCCCCGGCGGCCCACATCAGCGCGGTGAGCTGGTACTCGTAGGCCGCGTCGACCGGCACGCCACGGTCCAGCAACAGCAGCACCGCCGCCGCATGGCCCTGGCCCGCGGCATAGACGATGGCCGGCTTGCGCATGCGGTCGACATCGTCGGTGCGGGCGCCGGTGTCAAGCAGGTCGCGCACCAGGCTGGCATGCCCGCCATGGCTGGCCGCCATCAAGGGCGTGACCCGCTCCAGCGAGGCCAGGTTGACATCGGCACCGGCCTTCAACGCCGCGGCGGCCATCGGCAACTGGCCCTTCTCGGCGGCGATCAGCAACACCGTCTTGCCCAAGCGGTTGCGCGAGTTGACCGCCGCGCCGCGCGCCAGCGCCTGCTGCACCGCGTTGGTGTCGGCCTGGCGTGCGGCCACCAGCAACTGCGCGTTCAGGCTGGTGTTGCCGACGGCCTGAGCCTGTGCCTGGCCGATGCACAGCGGGCCGGCGGTCAAAACAATCAAGCAAACTACCAAAGTACGCGGCCACAGGCTGGCGAAGATCATGCCGACTCCATTGAGTGAGATCACCGATTGCCGCAGCATCGAAAGTTGCTAGCGGCAGGCGCTTTTCCCGATATTATGCGGCGCGAGGAGCTTCACCTGCTGGCAGAAGCTGTGCCATCGCGCAACCGATGTACCGGCTGCTGCCAGCATGCCCTGCTCCCCGCACGGATGGCCCGCCCGGCACGCTCGCTGAAGGCAGCGCCCGACGACAACGACAACGACATCAGGAGACAAGCATGTACAAATCCCCAATGCGCCCATGGGCGCTGACCCTGGTAATGGCGGCGACGGCGCTGGCTGCACAAGCCCAGTCCGAGATCCAGGGCGTGGCGGCGCCGACCGGCGGCCCGGTACCCAAGACGATCTCGGTGCCGCAGGCGCGGCTGACCGCCGCCGACAAGGACGGCGTCAACTTCCTGCACTCGAACATGAACTACGCGCAGACCCGGTATTACCCGGCCGCGCAGATCAACACCGGCAACGTCGCCAAGCTGCGGCCGGCGTTCCAGTTTCAGACCGAGGTGCTCGAGTCGATGGAGACCGCGCCCATCGTCGTCGACGGCGTGATGTACCTGACCACCTCGTACAACCACGTCTATGCGATCGACGCGGTCACCGGCAAGGAGTTCTGGCACTACAAGCACAAGATGGGACAGGTGACCACCTACTGCTGCGGCCCCAACAACCGCGGCGTGGCGATCTTGGGTGATCGCGTGTTCATGGGCACGCTCGACGCCAAGCTGATCGCGCTGGACGCCAAGACCGGCAAGGCGCTGTGGTCGACGCAGATCGCCGACCCCGAACTGGGCTACTCGGAGACGATGGCACCGGTGGCCGTCAACGGCAAGATCCTGATCGGCACCAACGGCGGTGAGTACGGCATCCGCGGCTTCGTCAAGGCCTATGACGCCAATGACGGCAAGCTGCTGTGGACCTTCGACACCGTGCCCGAGAAGGGCCATGAAGGTGTCTGGGCCGTCAACGATGCCACCGGCCGCAACATGCTGCGCGACATCGCCGGCGAGAAAGCGCAATTGGCCAAACAGGGTGGCGACTTCTACAAGACGCTGGGCGGCGGTGTCTGGATGGCACCGGCGGTCGATTTGGACACCAACACCGTGTTTTTCGTTGTCGGCAACCCCAGCCCCGACCTGTACGGTCGCGAGCGCCCGGGTGACAACCTCTACACCAACTCGATCGTCGCGGTCGACTTGAACACCGGCAAGTACAAGTGGCACTACCAGTACATCGCGCACGACGTCTGGGACCTGGACGCCGTTTCGCCGGTGATCCTGACCGAGGCCAAGAACAAGGCGGGCAAGATGGTCAAGGTGGCCATCCATGGCGGCAAGACCGGCCATGTCTACGTGCACGACCGTGCCACCGGTGAACTGATCCGCCACTCCGAGGCCATGGTGCCGCAAGAGAACATGTGGGTGCTGCCCACCAAAGACGGTGCGCGCATGCTGCCCGGCGCCAACGGCGGT
>JAYVDE010000441.1:0-4286 GCA_043749575.1 Burkholderiaceae bacterium
CACCGGTGCACCGGCGGCTCGCCAGGCGCCGAAGCCGCCTTCGATGTGGGCGACCTGGGCCACGCCCATCTCCTGCACCGTGCGCGCGGCCAGCGCTGATCGCAAACCGCCGGCGCAGAACAACACGTAGCGGGTGTCCGGCTGGTTGAGCACCGGCTTGTAATAGGGTGAGGCCGGGTCGACCCAAAACTCCAGCATGCCGCGTGGCGCGTGGAAGGCGCCGGGGATCACGCCCTCGCGCGCCAGCTCGCGCGGGTCGCGCAGGTCAACGAACAACACGCCGGCCTGACCGTGCAGCGCGCGGGCCTCGGCCACGGGGTAGGTGGTGATCAAGGCCATGGCCTCGTCGAACATCGATTGAACGGTCTTCGGTGCAGCTGGGGTCATCGCCTGGGTCTCCTGCGGCCGTCGGGCCGCCTGCGGCAGTATCGGCTCGAATGTCGCGGCGCAGCGCAACGGGCGGCGGGTCGTCCGGGCCAGGGCTGCGCCGGGTCGGCCACGGCCACGCCAGCCAGGCAGTCCGCCAGGCCGCCAGCCAGGCCGTCCAACAGGCAGTCCGCCAGGCTGCCGGCCAGCCATGGCGCGGGCATGAACCGCATCCCCGCTTCCCCGCTCCAACGATTCCTTTTGGGGCCTGACGCCCCAAGCTGGGTGGCGCCGCGACGCCGCCGCACCAGAGTATTCGGCCAAGCACCAGCGCAGGGACGGCGCGGCCGCCGGCACGTGGCTTGCACGCCGGGCGGCCATGCCCGCCGCCCCGCACTTGTTGCTGATCAACCCCAACACCAGCGGCCATGTCATGACACCGCTGGCCCGCCATGCGTTGGCGCTAGCGCCGCCGGGTGCGGTGCTGACGGCGGTGGCGGCACCCTTTGGCGAGCCCTACATCGCCAGCGAGGCCGCTGCGGTGATCGCCGAGCAAGCGGTGCCCGCAGCCTGGGCCGCGCACCGCGCCGACACGGTAGCCGCGCCCCGCGCCGACACGACAGCCGACACGACAGCCGACCCGCGCACGGCGGTGGCCACCAATGCGGCGGCCGCATCGAAGGCCGTGTTCACGTGGCCGGCCACGACGTGCTGGAGCTTGCGCCCAAGGCGCTGGCCGATTACCGCGGCAAGGTCGCGGCGATGATCTTCCAAGAGCCGCTGCTGGCGCTGGACCCGGTCTACACGCTGGGCCAGCAAATCGTCGAATCGATCCGCCGCCACGAGCCGGTGACGGCAGCCGTTGCCCACGCCCGTGCGCTGGCCTTGTTCGAGCGGGTGCGCATTCCCAGCCCCGAGCGGCGGCTGGGCGCCTACCCGCACGAGATGAGCGGTGGCATGCGCCAGCGGGCGATGATCGCGCTGGCGCTGGCCTGCAAACCGCAGCTGCTGCTGGCCGACGAGCCGACCACCGCGCTCGACGCCACGGTGCAGATCCAGGTGCTGCTGCTGCTGCGTGAGCTGCAGCGCGAGCTGGGCCTGGCGGTGGTCTTCGTCACCCACGACATCGGCGCCGCGGTCGAGGTGGCCGACCGCATCGCGGTGATGTATGCCGGGCGCATCGTCGAAGAAGGCACGGCGCGCCAGCTGATCCGCGAGCCGCGCCACCCCTACACCCAGGCGCTGCTGCAGAGCCGGGCGCATGGCGCGCTGGTGAGCGTGGCCGGTTCGGGTGGCCGCCTGGCGACCATCGCCGGCAGTCCGCCCGACCTGGCGCAGTTGCCGCCGGGCTGCGCCTTTGCCGAGCGCTGCGCGCTGACCACCGAGGCCTGCCGCCAGACCCAGCCCGCGCCGGTGCTGTTGTCGCCCGGCCACCAGGCGCGCTGCCTGCGCACCGCCGACACCGCCCAGCGGGTGCGTGCGGCGCCCGGCTGACCGGCCGTCAGGCAACATCTGGCGCGATCCCCGGTCGCCAACCCCCGTCGACAACCCCTGGAAAACCCATGCCCCTGCACGACCCCGCCCACGCTTTTGTGCCCTATCCCGAGGTGCCGGTGCCCCGCGCGGCGACCGGCCCGCTGGCGGGCTTGAGCTTCGCCGCCAAAGATTTGTTCGACGTCGCCGGTTACCCCACCGGCGGTGGCTCGCCCGTCGTGCTGGCGCTGTCGGGCATCAAGACCGCGCATGCCCAGGCGGTGGCGCAGCTGCTGGCGGCCAGCGCGGCCTTCGTCGGCAAGACGGTGACCGACGAGCTGGCGTTTTCGATGAACGGCAACAACGCGCACTTCGGCGCGCCGGTCAACGGTGCCGCGCCCGACCGCATCCCCGGCGGTTCGTCGTCGGGCTCGGCCTCGGCGGTGAGCCACCGCTTGTGTGATTTCGCGCTGGGCACCGACACCGGCGGCTCGGTGCGGGCACCGGCCAGCCACTGCGGCTTGCTGGGCCTGCGGCCCACGCATGGCCGCATCAGCCTGCAAGGCGTGCTCGACCTGGCGCCCAGCCTGGACACTTGCGGCTTCTTCGCGCGCGACGCCAGCACCTTCGCCCGCGTCGCCGACGTGCTGCTGGGCGACGACCCGCAGCCGCTGCCGGGTGCAAGCCATCCCGTGCCGCGCCTGCTGTGGCCGACTGAGGTCTGGGCGCTGCTGGCGCCTGAGGCGGCGGCGGCTGCCAGCGCCGCTGCCGAGCAGGTGCAGGCGGTGTTGGGCCGCGCCACGCCGGTGGTGGTGGTGCGCGACAGCTTCGAGGCGATGTACTGGCACTTTCGCCAGCTGCAGGGCCGCGAGGCCTGGACCACCCACGGCCCGCTGATCGAGCGCTACGCGCCGCCGCTGGGCCCGGGCGTGGCCGAACGCTTTGCCTGGTCGCGCCAGGTGAGCGATGCGCAAGTGGCTGCGGCGCAGGCCTTCCGCGTCGCCTACACCGCGCAGCTCGACGGTTTGCTGGGGGCCGACGGCGTGCTGCTGATGCCCACGATGCCCGACGTGGCACCGCTGCGTGCCGCGCCCGATGCGGCGCTGGAGGACTACCGCAACCGCGCGATCCGCATGCTGTGCATCGCCGGCTTCAGCGGCACGCCGCAGCTGAGCTTGCCGCTGGTCACCCGCGAGGGCGCGCCGATGGGTCTGTCGCTGCTGGGGCCGCGTGGCAGCGACCGTTCGCTGGTGGCGCTGGCCGAGCGGCTGGCCGCGGCGGGCGTCGGCGCCTGAGCTTCGGGCCGGGCTGCGCTGCGGCGCGGCCTGCGCTGCCGCGCCGCGGCGGGCAGCGCATCGCGGCCCGGATCATCCGGCCCAGCGGCGCTCCGTCGCCCGGCTTCGGCGCTTCGTCGGGCCACGGTGGAGCGGGCGTGGTCGGCTGCCTACAGTGCAGCCATCGACTCAACGAACCCCGCACCGGAGCCCCGCATGAACACCTTCAACACCGCCCGACTCAGCCAGACCGTCAGCGCTTTGAGCCTGTCGCTGCTCGTGACCCTGGCCCTGCTGGGCAGCCTGAATGGCCTGGCCACCGAGCAGCATGCGGCCACGGTGCTGGCCAAGGCCACGGCGGCGCTGCAGGCCCAACGGGCGCAAGCCGCTGCCGATACGGCCGCACGCAGCTGATCGGTCACTTGCCGGCTTGCCGGCTGGTCAGCTCGCCATTTCGCCAATGCGCCATTGCGCCATTGCGCCAGGGCGCCGGTAAGCAGTGCCGTCGGCCGCGCCGGTTCAACCGGCCCAGGCCAGCCGCACCGGTGAGGCCAGATCGGCCAGGTCGCAATCGACCGCATCGCCACGCCGCTCCAGCACCAGGTAATCGCCCGCGTCCAGCGCCAGCAAGCCGTGATGCCAGGTGCCCGGTGCCAGCAGCACAGCTTGCGTGCCGTTGCTGACGAAGGCCTGCAGGTGCTCGGCCAGTGCTTCGGCCGGCACGCCGGCCGCCGCCACGACCAGCACAAAGCACCGCGCCGCGCCCAGCGGCACGAAGCTCTGGCTGCCCAGTCGGTGGCGCTCCATCGCCAGCAGCGCCAGCGGCAGCACGCGGGCCAGCGCCCGGCTGGTGCTGATCACCGGCCGGCCCGCCTCAGCGGTCAGCAGCGCGTCGGCTACCAGCTCAAAACGCTGCGACGTGCCCTGGTTGATGGCGTGGCCGCCTTGGCCGTCGGCCGGCACCTGCAGCACGCGGCCGAAGGGCGCGAAGGCGGTGTCGGTCAGCGCCTGCGGGATCAGGGTTCGGTGGGTCATGGCTGGGCGCATGCCAGCATCAGGCCGCGCCCAGCCGCCACAGCGACGTCAGCTCGGCGGCGCGCGCGGTATGCAGCGGGTCGCTGGTGTCGGCCACCTTGCGGTGCCGGGGCCGGGTGTCGATGCGGCCCAGCACCT
>JAYVDE010000442.1:0-11262 GCA_043749575.1 Burkholderiaceae bacterium
AGCGAGGTGGGGGCCGTCATCAAGCCAGGCCGAGCACGTCGTTCATGTCGAACAAGCCGTGGCTATGGCCGGCCAGGAAGCGCGCCGCGCGCAGGCTGCCCTGGGCGTAGGTGGCGCGGCTGCTGCTCTTGTGGCTGATCTCGATGCGCTCGCCGGTGCCGGCGAACAGCACGGTGTGGTCGCCGACGATGTCGCCACCGCGGATGGTGGCAAAACCGATGCTCGACGGATCACGCTCGCCAGTGAAGCCCTCGCGGGCGTACACCGCGCAATCCTTCAGCTCGCGGCCCAGCGCATGGGCCAGCACCTCGCCCATCTGCAGCGCGGTGCCGCTGGGCGCGTCGACCTTGTGGCGGTGGTGGGCCTCGACAACCTCGATGTCGTAGCCGGTGTTCAGCGCGCGGGCGGCCTGATCCAGCAGCTTGAGCACCACGTTGAGGCCCACGCTCATGTTGGGCGCCATCATCAGCGCGATGTGCGCGGCGTGGCGGTTGATCTCGCACTTCTGTTCGGCCGTGAAGCCGGTGGTGCCGATCACCGCCTTGACGCCCAGTTCGCGACACAGCAGCAAATGTGCCAAGCTGCCCTCGGGCCGGGTGAAGTCGATCAGCACGTCGGCGCCGGCCAGGCCTGCGCGCAGGTCGGCGGTGATGAGCACGCCGGTGCGCTGGCCGGCAAAGGCGCCCGCGTCTTGTCCCAGCGCAGGGCTGCCGGCGACCTCCAGTGCGCCCACCAGCTTGCAATCAGCTGCCGCCAGCACGGCTTCGACCAGCATGCGGCCCATCCGGCCCGAAGCCCCGGCGACCGTGATGCGCAAAGCCGGGCCAGTCATCGGACTGCTCGCCGCGCTGCGCGCTGCAGGATGAGCGCTCACGACGGCTCCAACGGCGGGTAGCTGCGCAAGGCGCCCAGTGGCACCACCGGCTCGGCGGGCGGCTTCACCGGCTTTGGCAGGGCTTTTTTCTGCGCCTCGGTCAGCTCGAGCAGCGGCGCCGCGCGGGCGGTGATCGGGCGGCTGATGGAGGCGACAAAGTCGCGCTCGGTGGGCAGTTCGCCGGTTTCGACCCGGTCAAGTTTGTCGTCTTTGAAGTAGACGATCACGTCGCGCCGCTGCGCTGGCGTGCCCTGACGCCGGATGGTGAAGATGTAGTCCCATCGATCACCATGGAACAGGTCGGCCAGCATCGGCGAGCCCAGCACATCGCGCACTTGCGCACGGGTCATGCCGGGCTTGGCCAGGGCGACCTGCTCCTGGGTGACCACGTTGCCCTGCACGATGTCCATCCGGTAGGGCGTGACGAAGCCGCCGAACAAGCTGTCGCCAGACTGCAACGCGGGATCATCGGCCCGGTTCGCACAGGCGGTGAGGGCCAGCACCAGCAGCGGCCCCAGCAGCAATGCGGCGGCCCGGCGAGCGGGTCGACCAAACAGGAATGAGGTGCTCAATGGGCTTGCCAAGAAGGTGGGCCGGGCGCGGCGCTGGGCGCTCTGCGTGTGGCTGGATATCATCCGATGATTCTAGCCACCCACCATGCCGCACCGCGCGCATCCTCCCATGACCCATGCCGACGAGCTCAAGAGCAGCGGCCTGAAGGCCACGCTGCCGCGCATCAAGATCCTGGAGGTCTTCCAGCGCACGGCGCAGCGCCACATGACGGCCGAGGATGTCTTCAAGGCCTTGCTGCACGAAAACGCCGACATCGGCTTGGCCACTGTGTATCGGGTGCTGATGCAGTTCGAGCAGGCCGGGCTGCTGTCGCGCAGCCATTTCGAGTCGGGCAAGTCGATTTTCGAGCTCAACGAGGGCCAACACCATGACCACCTAGTGTGCCTGACCTGCGGCCGGGTCGAGGAGTTCTTCGACCCCGAGATCGAGCAGCGCCAACGCGCCGTGGCCCAGGCCCATGGCTTCGAGTTGCAGGACCACGCGCTGTCCTTGTACGCCGTCTGCACCAAGCCGGCTTGCCCGCACCGCACCAAATAACGCCGGGACGGCGCCGCAGCGCCACGGTCGCAGCGCCCGCGACCGCAGGGTCAACGACCCTCAGCCGTCGTTTTGCTGCATCGCGCGCTGGTGGCGCTCGATGAATTCCTGGTAGGTGTCGATGCCACGCAACTGCAGGATAGTGTTGCGCACCGCGGCCTCGACCAGCACCGCGAGGTTGCGGCCGGCGTCCACCGTGATCACCACCTTGCGCACGGGGATACCCAGAATGTCTTCGTACAGCGGCTCGTAGGGCAGGCGCTCGAACTCGCGCTCCATCGTCTCTTTGCGCACCAGGTGGACGATCAGCTTCAGGCGCATCTTGCGGCGCACCGCCGTCTCGCCAAAGATCGCCTTGATGTCGAGCAGGCCGATGCCGCGTACTTCCAGCAGGTTGATCAACAACTCGGGGCAACGGCCTTCCAGCGCGCTTTGCGAGATTTTGAACAGATCAACCGCGTCGTCGGCCACCAGGCCGTGGCCGCGGCTGATCAATTCGAGCCCCAGCTCGCTCTTGCCCAGGCCAGATTCACCGGTCAGCAGCACGCCCAGGCCCAAAATATCCATGAACACGCCGTGGCGCGTGACACGCTCGGCAAACAGCTGGGCCAGGTAGGCGCGCACGATGTCGATCACCTGGCCCGCCGATTCGCCGGTGACGAACAGCGGAATTTCGGCCCGGTCCCACATCGCCACCAGCCGGTCGGGCGGCGCCACACCGTCGGCGCAGATGAGCACGGGTGGCTCCAGCGTCACGATGCGGGAGATGCGGCGTTCCTGGTCCTCGGGGGGCGATTCCGACAGGTAGAGCACCTCACGTCGGCCGACGATCTGCACCCGGTAGGGATGGATGTAGTTCAGGTAGCCGACCAGGTCGGCGGCCGATTGCGCATCGCGCACCGCCGCATCGTCGAAACGGCGTTCAGGGTGTGCATGGCCGGCAATCCACTCCCAGCGCAGCAGTTCGCGGTGGGCTTCGAACAGCGCTTCGGCGCTGATCGAGGTCGGTTTCAAGGAGCGGCCCCGCCGCGCCCGGTCAGTGACATCTCAGCGCCGCCCGGCAGTCCGAAGGCGCTGAGGCGCCGCCTTGGGGGGCAGCGAGCGCAGCGCGGGGGGTGATTCATTGCCGACCTCAGGCCACCGACTTGAGAGGCGCCCAGCCGGCGATCAGCTTGTGCAAGGCCGCGGCGTCTTCGGCGGCCTTCATGCGTTCACGCAGGTCGCGGTCGGACAGCATCTCGGCGATCTCGGACAGGATCTCCAAGTGGCGTTGCGTGGCGGCCTCGGGCACCAGCAGGAAGATCAGCAAGCCCACCGGCTCGTCGTCGGGCGCGTCAAAAGGCACGGGTTGCTGCACGCGGATCACGGCGGCCAGCGGGTTCTTCAGCCCCTTGATGCGGCCATGCGGTATGCCCACACCGTGGCCAAGGCCGGTCGAGCCCAGGCGTTCGCGGGCAAACAGGTTGTCGGTGACCGTCGCGCGGGCAATGGCGTGCTGGTTTTCAAACAGCAGCCCGGCGTGTTCGAAAACACGCTTCTTGCTGGTGGCGTCCACATCCACCACGACATTGGCGGCGGGCAGAATGGCGGCGAGACGGTTCATGGTGTTTCCCCCAGGTCAACACAGGTCATGACCTGTGTTGACGACGGGCCCGAAGACAGAAAAATGATTATAGAAACCGATTGCTGCAGCGCACATTGGGCGGCGCCCGCAACTGCGGGATGTTGTCACGAGGCGTCAGCTTGTGCTGAAAACATTAAAAACGGCCCCCGAGAGGGCCGTCGATCAGCTTGCAGGCAGAGCGCGCCTAGTTGACACCGGCATCCAGGCGTTTGGGCGCCGGGTGGTGGTGGTCCTGCAGACGGTCCTTGTGGCGGCAAACCTGACGGTCCAGCTTGTCCATCAACTGGTCGATCGCCGCATAGAGATCCTCGTGAGATTGCTCGACAAAGATGTCCTTTCCCTTGACGTGGAGCGTCACTTCGGCCTTCTGCCGTCGTTCCTTCTCCTTTAGCTTCTCGACCGTCAACAGCACATTGACGTCGACCACCTGGTCGAAATGCCGCGTGACCCGGTCCAGCTTGGTGAGCACGTACTCGCGAAGTGCCGGGGTCACATCCAGATGATGTCCGCTGATCGTCAGGTTCATCAGAGCGTCCTTTCAAAGGGGTTTTTCGGAAGACCGAACGGGCCGCATCAACTGCCGGCCTTGTTCGAGGCCAGCGGCGGTTTTCGCCACCCGTCAAAGCCCAGTGTGCTCCCGATGCTGGCCGGATGACAAGGGGATGACAGGCCGATCCTCGTGCAGACTTGCCAGTGGATGGCTGCTTCGGAGGGCTGAGAAATTTGTAGCCATTGGTTTCCTGCCAGGCCTGAAAAGGGTGTTTTCCTAGGGGCGGGCCCCGACCATTAGATACAAACGCGGTAAAGTGAAAATTAGCCGCGACACATGACGATCAGTCCCGACGTCATAGCAACCGGGACGGCTACAGACTTGAAATTCCAGGCTGCCGCTGGCTTTGTTGTGGCGTGGCCTGTCGGAAAGGTGTCGGCGAGGCCATGCGCAAGAGCGCGACAAATGATGATGTGTTGTCCACCCGCGAGGCGGCTGAGCGATTGGGCGTGGCCCTGCGGACGGTGCAATTGTGGGTCGAGGGCGGTGTGTTGCCGGCCTGGAAAACAGCGGGTGGTCACCGGCGGATTTCCCGAGTGGCGGTTGAACGCCTGATCGACGAGCGCAGCGCTGCACTGTCCGGCGACAGCCAGCGTGGCGGGCTGACCCCGCTGGCAGGTTCGGCGCCTGCCAGGGCCCGCCTGAAGCTGATGGTGGTCGAGGACGAGCCCGACCTGCTTCGACTGTTCACCCTGATGATCGCGGGCTGGGATCTGCCGATCGACGTGACGCCTGCCGGCAACGGTTTTGAGGCCTTGCTGCGGATGGGTCAGAACTGCCCTGACCTGCTGGTCACCGACCTGAACATGCCGGGCCTGGACGGCTTCAAGATGATCGCAGCGCTGCGCGGTGTTGCTTCGTCGTTCGACGACATGGACATCGTCGTGGTCACCGGCTTGTCCGGTGCCGAAATCGAACGGCGCGGCGGCCTGCCCAGCGGCGTGCGGGTTTTCCACAAGCCGGTACCATTCGACGAAATCGAATTGCTGGTGCGCGAGCGCTTGCTCGCCCACCGCGCTGCGGCTTGACCCATTGGTAGCGGTCTTTGCCGGTCGCCTGATGGGCTTGCGGGTGGGTGAACATCGCGTCGAACAAGCTGCTGTTCGGCCGTTGCAGCCGGTGCCCCGGTGATACTGTTGTTTGCATTGAACCCGATTGCCTCGCGCGACTGTCGGGCCAAGCTTGGCGCTTGAGCCGAGCGGCGCCGACGCGGCTCGCTCAGCGTCGACCCTCGGAGTCCAAACCATGAAACGCGTGCTGATCGTCGAAGACCAGGCCGACATCCGGAAGTTGATCCGCATGACGCTGGAGTTCGAGCCTTACGAAATCCACGAAGCGGCCAATGGCGTCAACGGGCTGCAACTGGCCGGCGAAGTGATGCCCGACCTGATCTTGCTCGACGTGATGATGCCCGGTGAGATCGATGGTCTGCAGGTCTGCGCGCGGGTGCGGACCAACCCGGCGCTGCGGGCCACCCGCGTGGTGCTGCTGACGGCCCGCGGCCAGACCCACGACCGCGACGCCGGCCAGCAAGCCGGCGCCGACGAGTACCTGATCAAGCCTTTCAGCCCGCTGCAACTGATCGAGACGATCGAGCGCTTGATGCCGGCGGGATGACGCTGCGCCAGCTTGTGGGCGCCGCGTCACGCGGCCGCATGGGGTGGCCGCTGGGCGGTTTTGGCTTGCAGCCTGGCGGCCGCGGTGGTGCTGGCGACGCTGGGCTGGCGTTGAAGCAGCACCGGCACGGTCGTCGGCTTCGAACACATCGCCGCCCAGATCAGCGGCCGCCAACCGCCGGTGGCGTTGATCGCGCCGGCACCGTCCGGGGCGGTGGCACAGGTCTGCCGGCGTGACCGGGCCGATGGCCACCAGGGCCTGCCGACACTGGTGCGCAGGCCCGCGGCCCACCGAGCCGATGCCGGCCTGTGCGGCCTAGGCCCGGTGCAATAATCATCGCATCGTCATTGCGGAGCCTTCCGTTGGACCCAAGTCACCCTCGGTGACCGTCCCCTTCAGCGCCTGATGTCCGCCCTTGGCGGGCCTTGCAGAACGGGACGGTCGCCATGCCACCGCCCTGTTTTTTGCCCTGCGCCGGCTGATTGTTTTCCGATCAACCGGCGCCGCGCCGGAGAGCCTCATGCTCAATGTGTTCACACTGGCCCAAGGCAGGCTGGTGCAGCAGGAAATCGACAGCGTGCAGTCGCTGACCAGCGAGTCGCCGGTCTGGGTTGACCTGGAGTCGCCCTCGCCGATGGAAAAGGGCTGGATGGCCGCCCGCTTCGGCCTGACGCTGCCCGACAACATCGTCGACGACGACCTCGAGGAGTCGGCGCGCTTCTACGAAGAGGACAACGGCGAATTGCACATCCGCTCCGACTTCCTGATCGACGACGACGTGACGCCGCGCAATGTGCGGGTGGCTTTCATCCTGAAGGACGGCGTGCTGTTCTCGGTGCACAGCGAAGATCTGCCGGTGTTCCGCCTGCTGCGCTTGCGTGCGCGGCGCACGGTGGCGCTGATCGGCGACGCCAAGGACGTGCTGCTCAAGCTGTATGACGCCGACGCCGAGTATTCGGCGGATGCGCTCGAAGGCATCTACGACAGCCTGGAAAAAGTCAGCGCGCGGGTGCTCAAGCAAGATGTCAATGACCAGGCCGCCGGCGCCGCGCTGAGCGCGATCGCGAAGGAGGAAGACCTCAACGGCCGCATCCGCCGCAACGTGATGGACACCCGGCGCGCGGTGAGCTTCATGATGCGCAGCCGCATGCTCAACGCCGAGCAGTTCGAGGAAGCGCGGCAGATCCTGCGCGACATCGATTCGCTCGACAGCCACACCGCCTTCCTGTTTGACAAGATCAACTTCCTGATGGCCGCGACCGTGGGCTTCATCAACATCAACCAGAACAAGATCATCAAGATCTTCTCGGTGGCCAGCGTCGCGCTGCTGCCGCCCACGCTGATCGCCAGCATCTACGGCATGAACTTCAAGTACATGCCCGAGCTCGACCAGACCTGGGGCTACCCGCTGGCACTGGCGCTGATGATCTCGTCGGTGGCTGCGCCGTTCATCTACTTCCGGCGCAAAGGTTGGTTGCGCTGAACCCACGGCCCGGCCCTTGGGCGGATGTAAGCAAACGCACGCCTGTGCTAGCGTGAAAGGTGCCGCGGTGGCGCGGCGACCCACCCGCCTACACTTGCATTGCCATGTCCCATGCCCCCCGCTTCTCCCGCTTCTGTCGCTTGCTAACTGTGCTGTTGCTGGGTTCGGCGGGCGCCATGGTCTGCCTGCCGGCCGCCGCGCAGTTTGCGATGGTGCCGTCGCCCTTGTTCGGCACACCGCAAGCCAGCGAGGCCGAGACCGACGCCGCCTACCGCGCCGACGCTGCCAAGCACCTGTACGCGGCCTACCCGATGCGCATCTACAAGGGCCGCATGCCGCCGCTGTTGTATGGCGTGGCGATCGTCGACACCGAAATCGACGCCGGCGGCAACATCATCGACGTGCGGGTTCGCCGCCCGCCTGCGGCGCCCGAGGTTGGCCCCTGGGTGGTGGCGATGATCCGCAAAGCGGGACCATTTCCGCCACCGGCCAAGCTGGGCAAGGCGGTTTACACCGACGTCTGGCTGGTGCACAAAGGTGGCAACTTCCAGCTCGACACGCTGACCGAAGGCCAGCACTGATCGGTCGAAGATGCGGGCGGTGGCCGTCAGGCCGAACACGTCGCTGAGCGGGTCGTTGAACGGGTCTTTGAAGCGGGCGTCGGCCGCGTAAACGCCGCGCAGCCCCGGCAGGTCGGCGGGCGACAGGTTTTCGAACAGCGAGACCACCGTCATGTCGCGCGGGTCGGCGTGGCGGGGCATGGCGGGGGCTTGCGGCATGGCGGCGCACTCAGGCGCGCAGCGCGCGTCGCACCAGGCTGAAATACAGGCGGTCGGGCAGTTGCCGCATGGCCTTGAGCAAACACGTGAAGCGCTTGGGAAAGTGGATTTCGAACGAGCCCCTCTCCCAGCCGGCGACGATGGCCTGGGCTGCCGCCTCGGGCGTGATCAGCGCGGGCATGTAGAAGTGGTTCTGCGCCGTCAGCGGCGTCTCGACAAATCCCGGGTTGATCAGCGACACGCCCATGCCGCGGGGCTGCAGGTCGAGGTACAGCACCTCGGCCAGGTTGATCAGCGCGGCCTTGGTGGGGCCGTAGGCCAGCGCATTGGGCAGGCCGCGGTAACCGGCCACGCTGGCCACCAAGCTCAGGTGCGCCGGCGCACCGGCAGCGGCCTGGCGCAGCAGCGGCGGCAACACGGCGCTCAACAGGTTCAACGCACCGACCAGGTTGATCTGCTGGTGGCGCAGCGCGTCGGTCAGGTCGAAATCCAGCGCCGTCATCGCCCGGTAGTGGCCAGCGCAGTACATCGCCAGGTCGATGCGGCCGTGCTGCAGCAGCAGGGCCTGTGCGGCGGCGCGCAGCGCGTCGGCGTCGGTGGCGTCCAGCGCCAGCGCCTGCGCGCCGGGGTGCTCGGCGACAAAGGCTTCCAGCGGCGCTGCGCTGCGCGCGGACACCGTGACCAACGCGCCACGGCGGTGCAGCAGCGCGGCGGTGGCGCGGCCGATGCCGGTGGACGCACCCACCAGCCAGACATGCCGACCGCGCCAGTCGGTGATGCGGGGGTTCAAGGCCATCGGGCGCGCTCTAGCCCGGCAGGCGTTGAAAGGACAACAGCACCTCACCCAGCCGGATGCCGAACTTGCTCATCACCGCCCGGTTGAGCATCACCTGCTCGTCGACCAGGAACATCCAGTCGTCGAAGTCGACCTCCGAGGTTGCCCAGGGGCGGCCGTCCAGCGGCACCCGCAAGGTGTAACGCCAGTTCAACGCATTGCCGGCGGCCTGGCCCTGGGCGTCGCCCAGCACATCGGCAGCGCGGCCGGTGTAGCGGCCATCGGCGCCGCGCTGCAAGGTCCAGATGCGCGTCTCCTTGCGGCCGTCGGCGTAGCTGAACTGCTCGTCCAGTGTGCCGGTGTCACCCAGCCAGATACCGGTCAGCTGCACCGTGAAGCGCTGTGTCACTTGGCCGCTGCGGTCAGTGACGATGCCATGCGCCAGCAGCTTGCCGTTGAAGTACTGCTTCAGGTCGAGCTTGGGCGCCTGGCTGGCGTAGTCGGCGGGCACCGGGCCGGCGCAGCCCGCTAGCAGCAGCGGCGCGGCCAAGCCGAGGGCCACAGCGCAGGCGCTGGCCAGCCGGCACAGGCGAGGGGTTGAACGGTCGGTCACGGGCGGTCCAGTAGGGGGCGGTGGTGCCACAGCAGCGCAGCTGCGGCGGCTTTCATCAGGCAGGGCAGCGCGGCGTAGACCAGCGCCAGCGCGCTCAGCGCGGCCTCGTTGCGGCTGCCCGGCGCATAGCCCAGCGCCTGCAGCGCCGGCAGCGCGAGGCCGGCGGCCAGCGCCAGGTTCAACTTGTTGGCGCAGGTCCACCAGCCGAAGTAGCTGCCTTCGTGCTGCAGCGCATGGCCGGCGCGCTGGATCACGCCGGTCAGCAGCGCACTCGGCACGGCCAGATCGGCACCCAGGGCTGCGCCCGTCAGCAGGCAGATGACGACGAAGGCCGCGCCGTCGCCGACACCCAGCCGTGCCGCCCAGACAAACGCGGCGATCGCCAGCGCCATGCCGGCCAGCCAGCAACGCAGCAGGCCGAAACGGGCCACGCCGCGGACCCAGCCCGGCATCGACAGCGCCGCGGCCGCAAAGTAGCAGCCCAGGAACAGCGGCACCCAGGCCGGCGCCTGCAGGCGGTCCTGGATGAAGAAGATCACCAGCGTAGCCGGCACCGCGCTGGCCACGCCGTTGAGCAGGAACACGACCATCAGCGCGCGAAATCCCGGCACGCGCCAGGGCAGCGCCCAGGCGCGCTCGGTGATCTCAGCGGCCGGCAGCTGCCCGCGGGGTGGCGCCGCCCGGAAAGGCGCGGTGCTCAACGCCCACAGCCCCAGCGCCAGCAACACGACGCCGCTGGCGACCATCGCCGTCATGCCGGCCAGCGCCGGCAGCACGCTGGCGGCCAGCACGCCGGCCAGCGACAGGCCTTCGCGCCAGCTGACGATGCGCGACTGCGCCTGCGCACCGCCGCCCAGCCGCGCGCCCCAGGCCTGGTGCAGCACACCCAGGGCGCTGTAGCCCAGCGTGGTGAGCAGCAGCATCGCCGCGCACCAGGCCAGCAGCTGGCCAGCGCTACCTGCCGGTGGAAAGAACAGGGCGACGAAACCGCTGGCCATCAGCAGTGCGGCCAGCGCCGCCGCGCCCAGCACCTGGCCACGCGGGCGAGCCAGGCCGCGGTCGATCACCCGGCCCAGCCACGGGTCGACGATGGCGTCCAATGCGCGGGTGGCCAGCAGCACCGCGCCCAGGCCAGCCAGCGGCACACCCAATTGCGCCGCGTAGTGGTTGGGCAGCAACACGTACAGCGGCAGCGCGGCAAAGGCCAGCGGTGCACCCAAGGCGCCGTAGCGCAGGCCTTGGCGCCAGCCGAAGGCTGCAGGGCCGACTGCTGGGTCGGCGCCTTGCGTGAGCCCGCCCAGGCTCACGAGCGGCCGCCCAGCAGTTGCTCGCGCAGGCGCGGCTCGGAGGTGCGCGGCGACAGCCAGATGCCGAAAAACAGCCGGGTGAACTCGGCGTCGGCCAGCTCGCCGCGAAACTGGCCGTTGAGGAAAAATCGCGTGGCGACGCCGGGCCGCTGGACGCCCGTGAGGCGGTCGCCATCCCGCACGTCAGGGAACAGCTGGGTCATCGCCTTCAGCCAGCGCGCCGATTGTTCGTCGTCGACCCGGCCGAGGCGGCTCATCTCCTTCAGCGACCGGCTGGCGATTTGCTCACCGACCAGTTGGCGGGCGTAGACCAGGACCAGTGCCAGCGCTTGGGCAGCGCCGTCCCCGCTGACGGCTTGCGCGCTCCACAGCTGCGCGTCATAGATGTGCAGGCCCAGGAAGCGCAGCACGCCTGTGCCGCGCCAGCGGGCGCCGGGCAGTTCGCTGGTCAGTTCGGGCGGCGTGGCCGGTGGCGGCGGCGCTGGTGTCGTCGCTGGTGGGGTCGCTGGTGTCGTCGGTGCGGCCGGTTG